>NZ_JBHYJX010000025.1:0-115547 GCF_042740985.1 Streptomyces sp. NPDC058985
GCCCCGCACATGGTGTGCGGGGCCCCTCCTCCGTGCCGTCCCGGCGGGTCAGCGCAGGCGGCCCAGGCCGCCGAACTCGATCCACTCGTCGGTGAGCTGACGGGGCGCCACCTCGGTGTCCGGACGCCAGGTGGAGACCTCGACCAGGCCGGGCTCCAGGATCTCCATGCCCTCGAAGTACGCCTCGACGTCCTTGGGCTCGCGGACCCGCCCCCAGTGTCCCTGCGTCGCCTGGTCCATGAAGTCCGTGACGAACTTGCGCACCTCGGCGTCCTCGCTGACCAGCTGGCACATCACCGCGTAGCTGCCGGGGACGAGCCGCTCGGTGACACGGCGGACGACCGCCTGGGGACCGTCGGTGTCGCTGTCCGGGATGCAGTGGAAGACCGAGTTGAACAGCACGGCGACCGGCTGCGAGAAGTCGATCAACCGCTGGGTCTCCGGGTGGGAGAAGATCTCCTCCGTCGACCGCATGTCGGCATGGATGACGGCGGTATGGTCGTTCTGGTCGAGCAGGGCCCGGCCGTGGACCAGCACCATCGGGTCGTTGTCCACGTAGACGACGCGGGAGTCCGGGGCGACGCGCTGGGCGACCTGGTGCACGTTGTCCTGCGTGGGCAGGCCGGATCCGTGGTCGAGGAACTGGCGGACGCCGTAGTCCTGCGCGAGGGTCCTGACCACCCGCTGGAGGAAGCGCCGGTTGTTGAGGGCGAGGCGGCGCGTACTGGGCACCACCTTGTCGAGCTCACCGACCGCGGCCCGGTCGGCCGCGTAGTTGTCCTTGCCGCCCAGGTAGTAGTCGTACATCCGTGCGGCCGTGGGCACATTGGAGTCGATCTCCGTGGACAACCGCTTGTCGGCTTGCATCGTTCCCCCAGCTCCGTACGGGCGCCAACTGGACTGGCATGACAGAGAGTACATCCTAGAGACCGGGTGGTCAGCGAAACCAGGGGTCTGATCAAGTGGCCGTCAAACCCGTTGCCGAGCAGCGGAGTTGACGGCCACCCGTTCCATCAGCCGCGGGCGGCCAGGTACGCGTCCGCGCCGGGGGCCTTGTGGGCCTCCTCCACGCCGACCAGTGCGCCGACGGCCTTCGCGTCGGGCTTCAGGACGTACGTCTCCCGGCTGGCGGGCGCGGTCACGAGGGTGAAGTCCTGCGGGGTGCCGAGACCGGTGTCCGCGTTCTTCTGCGAGCGGTGCGCCTTGACGACGTCCTCGCGGGCGAGGCTGCCGCCCTCACACGCCTTCTTCAGGTCGGCGCCCATCAGTTTGGCGGCGTTGTAGCCGGAGAGCACGCCGGAGTCGACCAGTTCCCCGGGGTACTTCTTGCCGTAGTCGGCGACCATCTTCTTCACGCCCGGCAGGTCGGAGCTGACCGCCGGTGCCGCGCTGACCACGTGGACCATGGCCGCCAGGGCCGCCGCCGCGGGCGTCTTCATCAGCTGCGGGGCGTAGCCGGGGGCACTGCTGACGATCGGCACCTTCAGGCCGCGGGCGGCCGCCACGCCGGCCAGCGAGGCGGTCTGCGCGGGGCCCGCGCTGATCAGCACCGCCTTGACCCCGGCCTTGCTCAACGCGGAGACCTGCGCGGACAGATCGGTGTCCGTGGCCTTGATCTTCTGCCCGACCACCTTCATCCCCGCCTCCTCGGCGGCCCACTCGGAGCCCTCCAGGGCGTTGGTCCCGTAGTCGCCCTCGAAGTACACGTGGCCGATGGTGTCGCCCTTGGCGAGCTTCTTGGTGCGGGTCAGGAAGTCGACGGCGGCGATCATGTCGAGGTCGTAGGTGGTGCCCAGGACCTGCACGGAGTCCCTCCCCAGCAGGGAGGCGGCCCAGGCCTGCGGGAAGGTCAGCATGTGGTCCCGCTCGATGTCGTCCAGCAGGGCCGCGACCACCGGCGAGCCGATGACCTGGGGCAGGGCGACGACGTCCGGGTTGATGTCGGCGTAGGCGGTGACCGCCTTCTGCACGTCGTAGCCGTGGTCCTTGACGACGATCTCGACCTGTCTCCCGCAGATGCCGCCCGCGGCGTTGGTCTCGTCGGCCCACATCTGCTGGGCCTGCACGATGCTCTTGCCGAGGGTGGCGTAGGGGCCGGTGAGGTCGGTGAGCGCGCCCAGCTTGATGGTCTTCTCGCTGACGCCGGGACCGGTCTTGACGCCGTCCGCGGCGTCGTCGGTGCCTTGGCCGTCCGCCTTGGAGCTGCAGGCGGTGCCCGCGAGCAGCACGGCGGCCAGTGCCGCCGCCAGGGCGGCGGTCCGGGCGGTGCGGGGCCTGGGGTGCGTGACGTTCACGGGGTGTGCTCCTTGGCTCGTGCGGCGTTGGCGGTGGTGGTCGGGGAGGAGGGCGGGGACCCGCCGTCGGGCGGGGCGGTGGCGGACGGCCGGCGGCGCAGGCGGGCGCGGGTGCGCCGGGCCAGGCCGTGCAGGCCGTCGGGGGCGTAGAGGAGGATCACGACGATCGCGGCGCCGTAGAGGTAGCGGGACGCCTCGGTCGGGCCGATCGAGCCGCCGCCGGAACCCGGGGTCGCCACCAGCGGCAACTGGTCGGCGTAGCGGGTCATCAGGAGGGGCAGCGCGGTGACGAAGACGGCTCCCGCGGTGGCTCCGGCGACCGAGCCGAGTCCGCCGATGACGATCATGGCGAGGTAGTCGACCGACAGGGCGAGGGAGAAGTAGTCGGGGACGACGCGGCGGAAGGAGAGCGCGAGCAGGACGCCGGCCAGGCCCGCGTACATGGAGGAGACGACGAACGCCGCCGAGCGGTACCGCGCCACGTGCACGCCCATCACCGACGCCGCGGTCTCGCTGTCGCGCAGCGCCACCAGGGCGCGGCCGGGTCGCCCGCGCAGCAGTCCGCGGGCGGTGAACCAGGTGACGGCGAACAGCACCAGGCCCAGGTACCAGAGCCGTTCCTCGGCGCCGAACGGCACGCCCAGGACCGTCAGTTCGGGGTCGGTCTCGGCGAAGGTGAAGCCGCCCAGCTCCAGCGGCGGCACCGAGCGCCCGTTGAAGCCGCCGGTGACCGAGTCCGCGGTGAGCAGGACGTGGTGGCCGAGGAAGACCAGGGCGAGGGTGGCCACGCCCAGGTAGATGCCCTTGACCCGGCCGGCGACGGGACTGAACAGACCGCCGGCCGCCCCGGCCAGGAGTACGGCGAGCAGCGCGGCGAGGGAGGGCGGCAGCCCGGGGCCGGGCTCGCCCGCCAGCCACACGTACCCGTACGCGCCGACCGCGAGGAAGAAGGCGTGCCCGAGGGAGAGCTGGCCGGCGGTGCCGCTGAGCAGGCCGAGCCCGACGGCTCCGATGGCCGCGGCCATGGAGAACAGGCCGATGCGCAGCCAGAAGGCGTCCAGGTAGAACGGCAGCGCGCACAGGAGGAGGACGGGCAGCAGGAGGCCGCCGCGTCGGAGGAGACCGGAGAGTCGGTCAGACACGGGCCGCTCCCTTCGCCGCGAAGAGTCCGGCGGGGCGCACCAGCAGGACCAGCACCATCACGGCGTACGGCGCGACGTCGCCGAAGCCCTCGCCGAGGACGTGCAGGTCGGACTGGTAGCCGGCGACGAACGCCTCGGTGAGGCCGATCAGCATGCTGCCGACGAGGGCGCCGACCGGTGAGGCCATGCCGCCGAGGATGGCGGCCGGGAAGGCCTTCAGGGCGATCTGCCCGGTGGTGCGCTCGAGACCGGGTGCCGGGAAGGCGACCAGGAAGACCGCGGCGAGCGCGGCGAGGCCGCCGGCCAGGCACCAGGCGGCGGTGCGCACCCGGGTCAGCCGTACGCCCATCAGGGCGGCGGCCTCCGAGTCCTCGGCGGCGGCGCGCAGCGAGAGGCCCCACGAGGTGAAGCGGAAGAGGGCGAAGGCGCCGCCGATGGCGAGGGCGGAGACCAGGATCGCGGCGACGCGGCTGTCGGCCACGGTCACCGGGCCGAGGTCGGTCACGGCGTCGCCCCAGGGGTCGCCGAGCGGCAGCAGGTCGCCGCCGATGCGCCGGGCCAGGTCGGTGACCAGGACGATGTCGATGCCGATGGTGACGATGGTCTGGACGTGCGAGGCGTGCGGGTCGCCGCCGCCGACCGGCTGGAGCAGCAGTCGGTCCAGCGCCCCCGCCACGGCCGCCGTCACGAGGACCGCAACGGCCAGCGCCCCGGCGAAGCCGAGGTCGTCGTGGAGGACGGCGACGAGGTAGCCGCCGAGGAGCAGCAGGGAGCCGTGGGCGAAGTTCAGCACGCCGGACGCCTTGAAGATGGTGACGAAGCCGAGCGCGATCAGGGCGTAGACGGAGCCGAGGGCGAGGCCGTTGAGGAGGTTGTCGAGGAAGCCGCTCATGCCGCGTCCTCCCCGGTGGTGCCGGTGCCGAGGTAGGCGCGCAGCACCTCGGGGTCGCGCCGGACCTCGTCGGGGGTGCCGTGGGCGATGGCCTTGCCGAAGTCGAGGACGGTGACCTCGTCGGCGAGCCGCATCACCAGTCCCATGTCGTGTTCGACCAGGACGACGGAGAGGCCGAGTTCGGCACGGATCTCCCGGACGACCTCGGTCATGCGGGCGCGTTCGGCGGCGTTCATGCCGGCCACGGGTTCGTCGAGCAGCAGGACACGGGGCTCCAGACAGAGGGCGCGGGCGAGTTCGACGCGCTTGCGGTCGCCGTAGGAGAGCAGGGCGACGGGCGAGGTGAAGTGGGCTTCGAGACCGACGAGTTCGGCGATCTCCCGGGCCTTGGCGAGATGCTCGCGCTGTTCGCGCACGGCGCGCGGCAGCCGCAGGGCGCTGGCGGCGAAACCGGCGCGGGACAGGGCGTGGCGGCCGAGCATCAGGTTGTCGGCGACGGTGCCCTGCGTGGTGACGATGTTCTGGAAGGTGCGGGCCACGCCGAGCGCCGCGATGCGGTGCGGGGCGAGGCGCGTCAGCTCGGCGTCGCCGAGCCGTACGGTGCCGGTGGCGGGGCGGTACAGACCCGACAGGACGTTGAAGCAGGTGGACTTGCCGGCGCCGTTGGGGCCGATGACGGCGTGCAGGGTGCCGGGGGCGACGGTGAAGGAGACGTCGTCGAGGGCGACGAGTCCGGCGAAGCGCACGGTCACGCCCCGCACGTGGAGCGCGTCGGGGGCGGTCACGCGGCCCCCTGGTCGTCGGTGGTCTCGCCCAGGTAGAGGCGGCGTACGGCGTCGGTCCGGGCGAGTTCCGCGGCGGGGCCGGAGAGCCGGACCTCACCGACCTCCAGGACGTACGCCTCTTCGGCGAGGGACAGGGCCATGCCGGCGTTCTGTTCGACGAGCAGGACGGCGGTGCCCTGGGCGTTGATCTCGCGGACGACGTCGGCGATGCGGTCCACCATCATCGGGGCGAGGCCGAGGGAGGGTTCGTCCAGGAGGAGCAGGCGGGGCGCGGCCATCAGGGCGCGGCCGATGGCCAGCATCTGCTGCTCCCCGCCGGACAGCAGGCCGGCGGCCTGGCGGGGGCGTTCGGCGAGCCGGGGGAAGAGCGCGAAGACGCGGTCCCTGCCCTCGCGGACCTGGGCCGGGGCGCGCCGGCCGAGGCCGAGCCCGCCGGCCCGCAGGTTCTCGTCGACGGTGAGTCCGGCGAACACCCGCCTGCCCTCGGGCACCTGGACGACTCCGGCGCGTACGGCGGCTACCGGGTCCCGGCCGTCGAGTGCCGTGTCGCCGTAGCGGACACGGCCGGCCGTGATCGCCCCTCGGTGCAGGCGCAGAGTGCCCGAGACGGCCCGCAGCAGCGTCGTCTTGCCGGCGCCGTTGGCACCGAGGAGCGCGACGACGGCGCCGTGCGGGACGGTCAGGGACACGGAGCGGAGGGCGGACAGCGCGCGCCCGTACGTCACGTCGAGGCTCTCGACGTGCAGCGCGGGCGCACCGTCCGGTGGTGCTGCGGGCATCGCGGCTCCTAGGGACCGGCCGAATCGGCACGGTGACGGGTGAATGGGGGGAGCTCACGACAGCACGGACACGGGTGCCCGTACAGGGCACCCGGGCCGGGTCGCTGCGGCGTCCCAGTCCGGGGGCGGAGACTCTGTGCGGATGCCCAGGCGGGGGGGGCGGCAGGGGTGCGGGGTGGTGGGGCGGGTGGGGCTGCGGGAACGGGCGGGAGCGCGGTGGCGGGAGCGCGGCTCGGGCGTCCGCGCGATAGAAGCCGGGGGGCCGCAGGGCTGGCGGGCGCGGACGCGGCTGTGGGCTTCGGGAACAGGGCGGAGCGCGGTGGCGGGAGCGCGACTCGACCGTCCGCGCGACAGAAGCCCGGGCGGCCCACGGAGCTGGCCGACGCAGGCGCGGCTGCGGGCTGCGGAAACAGGCCGGAGCGCCCTGGCGGCAGCGGGGCTCGACCGTCCGCGCGACGGAAGCCCGGGGGCCCACGGGGCTGGCGGGCGCGGGCGCGGCTGCGGGCTGTGGGAGCGAGCGGGGCTGCGGTGGCGGTGAGGCGGGTGGGGTCCGCCCGTGGGCGGGGGCGGAATGGGCCGCGGGGGCCGTGAGCGGGCAGGGCTGCCGCCGGGAGGCGGCGTGCCCGATCGCGCGGCGGGAGCCGTGGTCGCTTCCGACGCGCGGGGCCGTGGGACCGAGCGGAGCGGCCGGCCCGCCGTTCGGGGGGCCGCCTCGGTGGAACGGTGAGGTGGTGCGTGGTGGACGGTCGACGCCGCCGCCACGCCCACCGTCCGTGCTGGGTTCGGGCTCGCCCGGGTCAGGCGTGGAGTACCTGTCGTGCCGTCAGCGCCAGGCTGATCTCGACGACGTCGGCCGGGCGGGCCAGGGAGCGGCCGGTCAGTTGTTCGCAGCGGCGGAGGCGGTTGAGGACCGTGTTGCGGTGGCAGTAGAGGCGTTCGCCGGCCCGCTGGGCCGAACCGTCGCAGTCCAGCCACGTGGTGAGGGTGTCGAGCAGCACCTCGCGGTCGGCGGCCTCCAGGCGGAGCAGGGGGCCCAGCACCCGGTCCGCGAGGGCCCGGCCCAGCTCGGGGCTGGAGACGACCAGGGCGGCGGGAAGCTCGTCGGCCAGCAGCACCGTGCCGCCGGACGGCGGGCAGATCTCCAGGGCGGTGTCCGCGAACCTGCGGGCGTCGCCGACGGCGGCGAGCCCGTCGACCGGGCTGCCGACTCCGATACGCAGGCCGGGGAAGGGGCTGTGCGGTTCGGGGAGCCCCTCGTCGGCGTCCGCCAGGACGATGCCGTAGTCGACCTCCGCCCCCGCGTGCCAGTGGACGCGGGTGCCCGGCGGCAGGCCGGCGGCGCGGGCCGCGTCGGGACGGGCGGTCGGTCCTCCGGTGACCGCGACCACGACGTACCGGCCCTGTTCCGGCAGGCCCAGCGCCTGGGCAGCCTCCGGCAGGTCGGCGATGCGGCTGGTGCCGTCGAGCAGGCCGGCCGCCAGCAGCCGGGCCCGGTTCTCGCGGCGCCGGCCGAGCTGCCACTCGGTCTGCCGGTAGGCGTCCGCGACGAGCGTGCAGTGCTCGTCGACGAAGTTCCACACGTCGGCGGCCACGTGCACGAGCAGGCGGACGTCCTCCGGCGCGGTCCTGGACGTCTCCTCGACCAGCCGCTGCCACACCAGAGAGCCGCCGAGGCGGAAGGCGTGCAGCAGGGCGTCCAGCGGAAGGCCCTGTTCCGCGCGGGCGGCGCCGATCCGCCAGGAGCAGCGCCGGGCGGCGTCCCGCGCGCCGCGCGGGTCGAGCAGCGAGGCCACGCTGTGCCGCAGCGACCGGTGGGCCTCCTGCCAGGTCGCCGAGGGATCCCTGGTGAGGGCCGTGCGGTACGCCGGTTCCTGTTCCTCCAGCAGGGCCACCAGCCGGTCGGTGAGGTCGGGCAGGTCGTCGAGCAGGGCGCGGGCGGCCCGGTGCAGGACGCGTATGGCGTCGGCGTCCATCAACGACGCGACGCTCGGTGTCCGCGGGCGTGGAACGGGCGTCAGCCCGATGCGGATCGCTGCTCGTGACCGTACGGCGTGCTGCATCGCGGTCCTCCCCAGGGCAGGGCTCGCGGAGGTGCCCCGCGGCGGACCGTCCCGCCCGCGCCGGGCCTGCCCCCTGACTCGTCCTGCCCCGAAGGATGGCATACCGTCCGGTCGGTCCCTAGGGGCGTGCACCGGTCTTTTCGACGGGTTCGGCCTGTTCGGCCTGCTCGACCAGGCGGGCCAGCTCCAGGCGGGAGCGTACGCCGAGCGCGGCGAAGACCTTGCGGAGGTGGTAGTCGACGGTGCGGGTGCTGACCGCCAGGGTCAGGGCGACCTCCCTGTTGGTGGCGCCCTCGGCGACGTGCCGCGCGATGCGCAGTTGCTGGGGCGTGAGCCGGGTGAGTGTTCCGGTGTCCGCGCTGTCCGACAGCGCCCCCAGCGCGCGCAGCTCGCCGCGCGCCTGCGCCGCCCACACTCCGGCGCCGCACCGGTCGAAGCCGGCCAGCGCGGTGCCGAGCCGGCCGCGGGCCTCGCGGGGTCTGCGGCGGCGCCGCAGCCACTTGCCGTGGAGCAGCGCGGTGCGGGCCCGTTCGAAGTCGCCGCCCGCCTCGTCGTGCCGGGCGAGGGCGTGCCGGTAGAGGCCGTCCGCGCGGTCCGGCGGGGCGAGGAGGGCGTGGCAGCGGGCCAGTTGGGCGGCGGCCTGCGGGTCGGCGCCGAACGCCGCCCAGCCCGCGAAGTCCGTGAGCACCTCGCGGGTCTCCTCGTGGCGTCCGGCGAGGACGGCGGCCTCCACGAAGCACGGCACCGCGAGCCGCCACACCGCGAAGTGACCGCGTCCGGGTCCCGGCAGGACGAGGAGACCGAGCCGGTCGGCGGCGTCGAAGGGGCGTCCCCGGCCGAGGTCGGCCCGGGCCGTCGCCCACTCCGCGAGGGTGGCCACCTGGGCCAGTCCGTGGCGCCGGGCGGTGTCCAGCGCGGCGGTGACGTGCCGGGCGACGACGTCCGGCTCCTCCTCGATCGACGCGGCGAGGGCGAGGACCGCCCGGTGGTGGGCGGCGGTGTTGCGCTGTCCGGCGCGCAGGGCGGTACGCAGTCCCTCCTCCGCGTGGGTGCGGGCCTGCGGGTGCCGCCCGGCGCGGAGTTCGGCGTAGGCGAGGTACTCCAGCGCCTGCGGCACCAGCGCGTCCGACCCGAGCCGGCGGGCGGCGGCCAGCGCCCGGGCCCCGCCCCGGCGGGCGGCCTCCACGTCCCCGAGCAGCAGCGCGGCCGCCGCCGATCGCAGCAGCCCTTCGGGGCGGTCGTCGGTCCTCCCCCGCTCCACCACCTGCCCGAGCGGCGCGACGGCCCGGTCGATCCGCCCTTCGAGCATCGCCCGCATACCGACGCGGTGCTCACGCACGACGGCTGCGAGGTGGCCCGCGGCGCGCAGGGGTGCGGGGTTCGGGTGGACGGGGAGGCTGTTCCGCGGCTCCGGCGCGAGTGCCGCCAGGCACGCCGGCAGGTCGCCCGCCGCCCAGGCCGCGTCGGCGGCGGCCAGGGTGGCGGTGTCGGCGGCGGTGGGGTCGTCGGGGGCGAGGAGGGAGGCGGCCAGCAGCAGGGACTGGTGGGCGTCACCGACGGGGCCGTCCCGCAGTTCCGTCAGTCCCCGCACCAGTTCGGCGCGGCCCCGGACAGCGGCGGGGGCGGCGCTGTCGCGGGCGGCCGTGAGCAGCGGGCGGGCCCGCTCGGGGCGACCGGCGAGCAGGGCCTGCTCGGCAGCGGCCGTGTACCGCTCGGCGCGCGTGGCCGCGTCGGCCGTCAGCTCGGCGGCACGGGCGTAGGCCGTCGCGCGCAGCCCATAGGGCGCGGAGACCGTGTCGTCGGCCGCCGCCGCCAGCCGGTCCGCGAGCCGGGGTGCGGGTGCCGGTGCCAGTGACCAGGACCGGTGCAGCAGCGCCGGAAGCAGGTCGCCGCCCGTCTCCAGTACGTCGGCCAGTGCGCGGTGCGCGGCGCGGCGCCGGTCCGGCGCGGCGGTGGCGAGGACCGCGCGGCGGACCAGCGCGCCGTGGAAGCGCAGCCGGTCGCCGGTCAGGGCGAGTTCGTCGGGCAACGGCGCCGGACGGGGGCCGGGCCCGGGCTCCGGGCGCAGGCGGCGTACGGCGTCGAGGACCAGCCCGGCGTCGGCGTCCGGCCCGTCCGACGCCCGCACGGCGGCCGCCACCGTCAGCAGCAGGTCCCGCGTGTCGCCGCACGGGCCGGTCGGCGCGTCGCCCGCCACCTCGGCGAGGGTCGCCGCGTCGGCCAGCGGGCCGGGCAGGGGCAGGTGCCCGCGCAGTTCGGCGGGTGACAGCCGGCGGACCAGGGCGTGCAGCAGGGCCGGGTTGCCCTCGGCCTCGGCCAGGAGCCGTTCGCGGACGGCCGGCGCCACGGCGCCGTCGGTCAGGTCGTCGAGCAGGTCGGCGGCATCCGGCGGGCTCAGCGGGTCCAGGCGGACGACGGGCAGGTGGGCGAAGTCCGGGTCGACGGCCCGGTGTCCGGCGACGGTGAGGAGGACTCCGGTCGGGCCGTCGGGTCGCAGGCGCTGCGTCGCGCGGCTCAGCTCGGTCCGGGCCGGGGTGTCCCACAGGTGGGCGTCGTCCACGCACACGAGCACCGGGGCCGGGCCGGGCACTTGCCGCAGAGTGTCGAGCAGGTGCTCGGCAGTGGCGGGGGTGTCCGTTCCGGGTCCGGGCCCGAGGCGCAGTACGGGACCGGCCCGGAAGGAGCGGGCGGCCCACTGGAGCAGGGTGGTCCGGCCCAGTCCGGGTTCGCCGGTCAGCACGAGGTGGCCGCCCTGGGCGGGCAGCCCGTCCAACAGCGCGCGCACCGTGTCCTGTTGCGCGCTCCGGCCGTGGATCAGCGCGGCCGTACGTACGGTCGTCTCTCCGGTCATCCCCGGGAGGTTACGCGCGCGTAACCTGGTGCGGAAGGCATCGGTCCGCAGTCGCCGGACGGCACGTCGGCCCTGCCACCTGCACCGGTGTGCCGGCGCCCAACGGGCCGGAGCCGGGGTCGTGCCCCGGCACAGCGGACCGGCGGCGGCCGCGACGTCCCCGCGACCACCGCCGGCCGGTACCGGACGGACCGTCAGGAACCGTGCGGGCAGTTGCCCCGGTACTCCTCGATGGTCAGGCTCGGGCGGGGCAGCGGGCACAGGAACTGCTCGTAGCGGGTGTCGTTGTCGATGAACCGCTTGAGCCAGGAAATGCTGTACTTCGCGATCGTCGTGTTCGACGAGTTCGGCGAGAAGTGCGAGGCGTTGTTCAGCTCCAGGTAGGCGCGGTCCGTCCCGGACGGCAGGCTGGAGTAGAAGGGCTGGGCGTGGGAGGACACCGGGGCGATCGTGTCGCCGTCGGCGCCGAAGATCAGCGTGGGTGTGCTGACCTCGGGCCAGCTCTTGTCCGTGTTCCAGGGGGTGAGCGGGATCGCCGCCTGCAGCGACGGCCGGGACTTGGCGGCCTCCAGGCTGCCGCCGCCGCCCATCGAGTGGCCCATGACGCCGAGCCGGCTGCTGTCGACCCGGCTGCGCACGGAGCTGCGTTCGGTCAGGTAGTCCAGGGCGGCGAGCAGTTGCCGGCCGCGGGAGGCGGGCTGGTCGAGGGTGGTGTTGGTGTCGATGGTGAAGACGACGAAGCCCTGCGAGGCCAGCCGTGCGCCGAGCCAGGAGATGGAGGACTCGTACGCGGTGAAGCCGGGCGAGATCACGACGGCGCCGAACGTGCCGTCGCTGGTGCTGGTCGGGTAGTAGATGGTGCCGCCGCCGAAGCCGGTCACCGCGAGCGAGGAGACGCTGGTGTCCGCCACGGAGTACGGCCCGCGCAGTGCCTCGATGCTGGACTCGGTGGGGGCCGGGCCGCGCTCGTAGGGGTTGTCGGCGGCCTGGGCGCCGGGCCCGGTGAGGGTGCCGAGCGCGAGGACGGCGGTCACGGACGCCGCGAGTCCGGCGAGCCGCCGCCGGGCGCTACGGAACCCGGGCGCGGCGTGGGTGTGGGGGTTCTGCTGCACGAGGGGTGGTCCTCTCTGTCGTGGCGAGCGGCCCGGCCGGTGGTCGCACACGTTCCGGAACACGTGGGGTCGCGTCCCGGGACATCCGCCGGAGGGTGTCGCCGATGAGCTGGCGGTGCCACTGTCGAGGGGTGGTGCGGCCGGGGGGATCGGCAGGATTACCGGTCTCGTGCGACGCGAAGGGCTATCGGAGGGCTGCCCGAGGGCGACGTGAGGGCGTCGCGGTGGGGTGGGCCGGGGCCGCCGGGGGCCTCGCGGCGGCCCCGCTCCGGGCTCGGTCGGCACACTGTCCGCGGGCGTGCCCGGTGTGACACGCTCGGCGTCGGCCGGGCTGTGACACACCGGTCGACTGGGGAACGTCGGCGGGACCCCGAGCGGGTCCGGCACGGTGGAGAGGCGACGGCATGCGTATCGGACTGCTCGGCACCGGCCCCTGGGCCGACATGGCACACGCCCCGGCCCTGGGCGGGCACGACGGCCTGGACTTCGTCGGGGTGTGGGGGCGACGTCCGGACGCCGCCAAGGAGCTGGCGGAGCGGCACGGCACCCGCGCCTACGACGACGTGGACACCCTGCTCGCCGATGTGGAGGCCGTCGCCGTGGCACTGCCCCCGGGCGTGCAGGCCGAGCTGGCCGTGCGCGCGGCACGGGCCGGGCGCCACCTCCTGCTCGACAAGCCGCTCGCGCCGACGGTGGCGCAGGGGCGGGCGGTGGTGGAGGCGGTGCGTGCGGCGGGCGTGGCCTCGGTCGTCTTCTTCACCGCCCGGTTCCAGCCCGAGACCGAGGCGTGGATCACCGGGCAGGCCGAGGACGACGACTGGTTCACCGCGCGGGCGCAGTGGCTCGGCTCCGTCTTCGGCGGCGACGACAGTCCCTTCGCGCACTCGCCGTGGCGCCGGGAGAAGGGCGCCCTGTGGGACGTGGGTCCGCACGCCCTGTCCGTACTGCTGCCGGTCCTCGGGGACGTCCGGCGCGTGTCGGCGGCGGTGCCGGGTCCCGGGGACACCGTCCATCTGGTCCTGGACCACTCCGGCGGCGCGTCGAGCACCGTCACGCTCAGCCTGACGGCGCCGCCCGCCGCGGCCGGGGCGACGGTGGAGCTGCGCGGGCGGGCCGGTGTGACGCTTCTTCCGCAAGCGGTGGAGGGGCCGGTGCCCGCGCTGCGGCGGGCCGCGGACGCGCTGCTCGGAGCGGCGGGCGGTGGGCGGCCGTCGCCGTGCGACGCCGCGTTCGGGCTGCGGGTCACGGAGATCCTCGCCGAGGCGGAGGCCCTGCTGGCCGACCGCCGGTGACCCGGCTCAGCGGTCGTCGCCCGCCCGTTCGAAGGGTTCGTCGCTCCACCGGAACCACGCCCGGTCGCCCTCGATGTGCAGCAGGAACTCGGCGACCGGGCCGTCCGGCGAGAGCAGCCGCACGCGTCGTTCGATCTCGGCGCAGACCTCTTCCCACTCCGTCCGGTGGCCCGCGCCGTCCCCTTCCACGAGGGCGAGTTCGCGGGCGAAGAGGTCCTGGACGGCGGCGTGGGCCGGTCCGGGCCGGAACCGTCCCGACAGCCAGGGGAAGTCGGCGTCGTCGATCAGGATCTCCCCGACCAGCGCGCCCTCTGCCCTGTCACCGGAGTCGCGGGAGCGCACCTGCCAGATCCCGCCCTCGAACCCCGCGGCGCCTCCGCCGCGCGCGCCGGCGATCACCGGCCCGCCACCGGCGGACGGAAGTTGATCCGCTCGCGCACCACGGGGTATCCGGCCTTGGCGAAGTTGGCGGCCATCGGGTGGTTCCCCCGGTCCGTCGCGGCGGACACGAACTCGGCGCCCCGCTCGACCAGGACGTGGGTGCACTCGACGAGCAGGTCGTAGGCGTACCCCCGGCCGCGGTGCTCCGGCAGGACGCCGATGAAGGCGACGCACGGGCCGGACGGATTGTGCGCGGGGATGTGGATGCCCGCGAGCTCGCCCTTGGCCGTGTACGCCACTTGCCACCACGCGCGCGGCGAGGGGCACCAGTGGAAGAAGTCCAGCTCGGCCTGGGCGGCGCGGTCGAGGCCGTGCTCCTCGATCTCCCTCAGCGCGTGGGCGTCGAGCGTGACGGAGTGGATGCGGCGCAGCGCGTCCAGGAACACCGCGTCGTCCGGTTCGGGCCGGAACTCCAGGCGTCCGGGCCGGGCGGGGAGCCCGCACTCCGGGGTCCACCGGTACAGGAAGCGTTCGACCAGGGGGGCGTAACCGGCCGACTTCGCCGCGGCGAAGCGCGCCTCGACGGGGGCCCGCAGGGCGGGGTCCTCGCGCCAGGTGCCGGGCGCGTTCAGTTCGAGTTCGACCTGCCAGGGGGCGGTGCGCAGGAGTTCGGCTCCCGCGTCCTCCTCGCCCTCGGCCACGTCGAACCAGTTGACGTTGACGGGTTCGGTGTCGTCGGGCCCGCCCCACCAGGCGGCGCGGGCGACCACGGTGCCGTCGCGCAGGGCGACCCGCTTCCAGTCCGGGCGGTGCCGGGTGAGCCGGTGGCCCTCACGGGCGCCCAGCGGGTCGGGCATGGCGTCGAAGAGGGCGACGTCGCTCGCGTCGAGCGTGCGGATGACCGGCTCGGTCACGAAACCTCCGGGGTGCGACGGGCGCGCGCGTGACCCGGACGGTCTCGCGTCGGCCGAACGGTACGGGAGCCGTGCGCGGGAGGCCACTGGATTTCGAGGCGGGATTAAGCGGGCCTTAAGCACCGGTTAAGCGTTCCTCCCCGGCGGCCGGGCCACCAAGTCCCAGCAGGCACAACGCACTTGAGGACACGCGGGGCCGGTTGGCCGGTCCCTCCCCCGTGCGTACCATCGGCGCACCGCGTGAGAGCGCTCTCAGGAGCCCTGCCGGATCCCCACTCCCACGCCGTCATGTCCCGATCACTCTGGAGACCCCCCACATGACTGCTCGTCACCAGCGTCCGCTCGCCCGTCGCAAGCTGCTCGTCGCCCTCGGCGGAGCCGTCGTGGCCGCCCCCGTCGCGGCGGCCGTCGCCCCGCACGCCCTGGCCGGCGTCGGTTCGGACGACACCGCGGACTCCCCGGCCGCCAAGGCCGCCGATGCCCTGCCGCTGACGATCGTCAACAACACGGGCACCTTCGGCAACACGGACGTCCACGTCTACATCGTCGGCAACCTGGACGGCCGGCAGGTGCGCGTCACCCCCGACGGCACCGTCGCCCCGGTGGCGCTGTCGGACAACGGCGCCGACGGATACACCGACTACGCCATCGGCCTCGCCGGCGGCGGTGAGACGAAGCTGAACCTGCCGTACCTCTCCGGGCGGATCTACGTGTCCCTCGGCGAGAAGCTGAAGTTCAAGGTCGTCGCGGACGGTGCCGGAAACCCCGCCCTGCAGTACCCGGCGGGCTGGGTGGAGTCCGACCCCAACCACGGCGTGCTGCACGACTGCGCCGAGTTCACGTACAACTCCTCCGGCATGTTCTGCAACACCACGATGGTCGACATGTTCAGCGTGCCGCTCGCCATCCGGCTGACCGGCGCCAGGGACCAGACCACCGGGACCGTGCGCCCGGGCGGACGGGCGGCGGTGTTCGACGCGCTGCGCCGGGTCGAGGAGTTCGCGCCGCTCGTCGTGGACGACACCCGGGTGATCGCCCCGGGGCACGGGCTGGACGCCGGTCTGTTCGCGAAGGACTACCTCGCCCCGTACATCGACGAGGTCTGGAGCACCTACACAGGCAAGGACCTGCGGATCACCACCAACGCGGGCACCTTCACCGGCCGGGTGCGCGGCGGGCGGCTGACCTTCGACGGTCCCGCCCAGGTGTCCTTCGCCAAGCCGTCCACCCGGGACGTGCTGTTCTGCGACGGTGCCCTCGCCGCGCCCAACGACGGCACGACCGGCCCCGTCGCCGCGGTCCTCGGCGCCGGCTTCAACCGCTCCACGCTGGTGTCCTCCGCCGAGCAGCCCACGACCGACCCGGCGACGTTCTACGGGACCGGCCTGACCAACCACTACTCCAAGGCGGTGCACGCGGCCACCGAGGACGGCAGGGCGTACGGCTTCGCCTTCGACGACGTGGCCGACTTCGCCTCGTACATCCAGGACACGGCACCGACCGGCTTCCGGCTCACCCTGACCGCGTTCTAGCCGCGGCCCGCACGGTTCGGCGTGCGGGCGGCGGGGCGGCGTAGGAGCGTGGTGGTGTGCGAATGGTGTCCGGCCCGCCGCTGCGCCCGGGCGAGGACCGGCGGAGCTGGCTCAGCGGGGCCCCGCCGCCCCGCTGGGTGCGGCTGCTGCCGCCGGCCCTCATCCTGCTGATCTGCCTGGCGACGCTGCTCAGTGACGACCGTCTGGACATCGGCTTCCTGCTGGGCGCCATCCCGCCGCTGGCCGTGCTGTCGTACGGTCCGCTGGCGACGGCCGTGCTGTGCGGCGCCGTGATCACGCTGCTGACCGTGCCGGTCTTCCAGCTCGACCGGCCGGGCGACGCCGACCTGCTGACCGTCGTCTTCGTCGGGGTGCTGAGCGTGTTCGTGTCCTTCGTGCGCAGCCGGCGCGACGCCCAGCTGGGGCTGGAGCGCGCGGTCGCCGAGGCCGCGCAGCGTGCAGTGGTGCCCCCGCTGCCCGAGCGGGTGGGGGCGGTGCGCTGCGCCGGGCTCTACCGGGCGGCGCAGCGCGGGACGCTGGTCGGGGGCGACTTCTTCGACGTGCGGGACGGCCCGTTCGGCGTACGGGTGGTGACGGGGGACGTGCAGGGGCACGGGCTGTCGGCGGTGTCGACGGTCGCCTCGCTGCTGGGCGCGTTCCGGGAGGCGGTGCTGGACCGGCCGGACCTCGCGTCGGTGGCGGGGCGGCTGGACCGCAGGCTGCTGGTGGACTCGGCGGACACGCGGCACGCGGAGCTGTTCGCGACGGCCGCGCTGCTGGAGTTCTCCGCGGACGGCCTGGAGGTGCGCGTCGTGGTCTGCGGCAACCCGCCGCCGCTGCTGCTGCGGGACGGGCGGGCCACGGAGCTGGAGGTAGCCCCGTGGACGCCGCTCGGGCTCGGACTGGCGGACGCGGGAGCGATGGAGGTGTGCACGGTGCGGCTGCGCCCGGGTGACCTGCTCTTCCTCGCCTCCGACGGCGTGGTCGAGGCCCGCGGCGACGGCGGTGCCTTCTACCCGCTGGCCGAACGGCTGGCCGCGCTCGCGGGCGCCGACCCCTCCGCGCTCCCCGGGCTGGTCTGGGCCGACCTGCTGCGGTTCAGCCCGGACGTGCAGGACGACGTCACGATGCTCGTCCTCACCCCCGCGCCGCCCGCCCGGGGCTGACGCCCCCTTCGCGCTCGCCCTCCGCGTCGATGTGCGGGAGGATCCGGTCGAGCCACCGGGGCGTCCACCAGGCGTGCCGTCCGAGCAGCGTCATCACGGCGGGCACCAGGAGCAGGCGGACGATCGTGGCGTCGACGAGCACGCTCACCGCGAGGCCGAGGCCGAGCATCTTGACCACGATGTTGTCGCTGATGATGAACGCGGCGAAGACGCTCACCATGATCAGCGCCGCGCAGGTGATCACCCGCGCGGTGATCTCCAGGGCGTGGGCCACCGAGTCCTTCGCGTTCCCCGTGCGCAGCCAGGCCTCGTGGACCCGGGAGAGCAGGAAGATCTCGTAGTCCATGCTGAGTCCGAAGATGATCGCGAACATCATCATCGGGACGTAGCTCTCGATGGGCACGGTGCCGGAGACCCCGAGCGCGGGTCCGCCCCACCCCCACTGGAAGACGGCCACCACGACGCCGTAGGAGGCGGCGATCGACAGCACGTTGAGGACGGCGGCCTTGAGGGCGACCAGCGGGCCGCGGAAGACCGCCAGGATGATCAGGAAGGCCAGCGCGACCACCACGCCGATGATCAGCGGCAGGCGTTCGGCGACGATGTCGCGGAAGTCCACCTGGGAGGCGGTGGCCCCGGTGACGTAGCCCTCGGCGTCCGTGCCGGCAACGGCGTCGGGCAGGGTGGTGTCGACCAGCCGGTTGGCCAGGTCGGTGGTGGCGGCGCTCTGCGGGTCCTCCTTCGGGTACACCGTGGCGAGCAGCACGTCGCCGTCCTGGGTGGGGGTCACCGGGGTCACCGCGGCCGTGCCGGAGACGCCGTCGAGGCTCTTGGTGACCTGCGAGGACAGGTCCGAGCGCTGCGACTGGGGGACGCCGCTCTGGTCGACGACGACGGTCAGCGGGCCGTTGGAGCCGGGCCCGAAGGCGTCGGACATCAGGTCGTAGGCCCGCCGGTCGGTGAAGGACGTGGGGTCGGCCCCGTCGTCGATGTGGCCGAGCTGGAGGGAGAACACGGGGACGGCCAGCACGACGAGGGCGGCCACGCCCGCGGCCAGGAAGCGCCACGGCCGCCGCTCCACCCGCCGTGCGTAGCGGTGCCAGGTGCCGTGGGGTTCGGTGCCGGGCTCGGCGTCGGTCTCGGCGACCGGACGGCGTACCCGCAGCCGGTCGATGTGCCGGCCGATGAGCCCGAGCAGGGCGGGCACCAGGGTCAGGGCGCCGAGGACGGCCGAGACGACGGTCACCGCGGCCGCGATGCCGAGCTTGCCGATGAAGGACACCCCGGACGCGTACAGGCCGAGGAGCGCGACGATCACCGTGCAGCCGGAGACGAGGACCGCCCGGCCGCTGGTGCCGGTGGCGTGACCGGCCGCCCGCACCGGGTCGGCGCCGTTCATGAGGTTCTGCCGGTGCCGGGTGATCAGGAACAGGGCGTAGTCGATGCCGACGCCCAGGCCGATCATGGTCGCCAGGGTCGGGGACACGGTGGCGAAGGTGAACGCCGCCGCGAGCAGGCCGAGGCAGGCCAGCCCGCCGACCACCCCGATCAGCGCGGTGACCAGGGGCGCGACCGCGGCGAGCACGCTGCCGAAGCCGATCAGCAGGACGACGACGGCGACGCCGAAGCCGATGAGTTCACTCACCCGGTCGTCGGCCGCCGGACGGGCCAGCTCACCGAGCGATCCGCCGTACTCGACCTCGGCGCCCGCCGAGCGCAGCGGGGCGACGGCGTCGTCCACGCCGTCGAGGTAGCCGTCGCCCAGCTGGGCGGGCTGGATGTCGAAACGGACGGTGATGTAGCCGGTGCGGCCGTCCGTCGAGACGGGGCCCATGTTCTGCTGGGAGGAACCGGACTGCGGGGTGGCGGTGAGCGGGTTCTGGGCGGACAGGACGTGCGGAAGCTTCCCCAGATCGCTCACGGTGGTGGACATCTGGGAGCCGAGCGAGGTCAGCCCCTTGTCGTCGTGCACGACGATCTGGCTGCTGTAGCCGCCGGCCGCCGGGTCGTGCCGCTCCAGGACGTCCAGGCCCTGCTGGGACTGTGAGGAGGGCAGGTTGAAGTCGTCGGCGTAGTCGCCGCCGAAGGAGCGGTTCGTCAGGGTCAGCGCGACCAGTGCGGCCAGCCAGGCGACGACGACCACCACACCGTGCCGGGCGCACCACTCGCCCCAGCGCCGCAGTCCTCCCCCGCCGCCTGTCCCCCGTTCCGCGGCGCCGGTGCGCCTTCGTGCCATGGCCGTGGTCCTTCTGCCGGGCGACAGGTTCGATCGGTCCGATGTCGCGTGCCCTCCATTACACGCCGGGGCGCCCCGGGCGGCACGTCGGATCGTCGGGCACTCCGGATGCGCGGGCGGGATCCGCATTGAATGGTGTTATCGGGATATTCGGGACCGACAACAGCACGGCACCGAAGCAGCGATCCGGATCCGAGGAGCACCGATATGTCGACGTCACAGCCCGACGCCTCCCGACCGTCCGAAGTCCGTACCGGCGACGACCGCGCCACGCCGGACGACCTGCTCCACGCGCGCACCGGCACGGAGGTGTCCCCGGAGGACGTCGTCCTGGCGGCCGGCCGGGACGTCACGCCGGAGAACCTGGAGTGGGCCAGGCGGAAGCTGGCCGACGAGGGCCCCGCGGCCCTCGACAAGCTGCTGCCCTGACCCCGCGGGCCCGGGTTCGCCCGGCCCCGGCGGGTCAGCCCGTCCGGCCGGGGCCCGTCCCGTCGTCCTCGGGGTCCGCGGGCCCCGTCTCGTCCGGTACGACGTGCATGGCGGCCTCCTCGGCGCCGGCGGCTCCGCCGTCGATGCCCACGTCCTCGGCGACCGTCTCCTTGGTGGTGTCGCCGCGGACGCCCTCGTCGGGGGCGACCAGGCGCCCCGAGCGTTCCGTGCCCGCCTCCGGGTCGACCGGCTCCCCCTCGCCGCCGGGCTGGTCGCCCACGCCGTCGCCGTCCGGCACCTCGACGTCGGGCACCTCCTCGGCGAGCCGCTCGTCGAGGCTCTCGCCGTCGTGCTGCTCGGCGGCCGTGGTGCCGTGCCGGTTGACACCGAGGGGCTTCTCCGGCGGGGAGTAGCCCTCGTCGAGCGTGTCGTCGTAGGTCCGCTCGTCGACGGCGTCCTGGAGGTCGAGGGGCGCGGCGTCGGCCTGCTCCTCGTTGGTCCCGGTGGGCTGGTATGCGTCGTCGGCCATGGGGTCGGTGCCCATCGCTGCCTCCCTCTCGCGCTGCGTCGGACGTGTCGTTGCCCGGTTCGCGTTTCCCGATACGCGATCTCTAACCCGTGGGTGCGACGCGGACGCTCAGGTCGGTGATGCGGTGCGGGGTCCAGTCGCGGGCGTAGCCGGGCGCGGTGCCGCCCGGGCCGGTGATCGCGGCGACCGGGATCCTGGACGCGGTGTCCACGATCTCGGCGGCGGTGGTGTTCCCGTTGTTGCCGCTGGTCGCGCCGGACGAGCAGCCTGTGTAGTAGCCGATGGGGATCGACTCGTGGCCGGTGACCAGGCAGGGCGGCCGCACTCCGAGCCGGTGCAGCTCGTCGGCGACGCGGGTCCAGTCCTGGCGGCTGTCGACGTTGCGGTTCACGGTGCCGATGAGCACAGCCGTCTGGGCCGCGAGATGCCCGGCCAGGGCGAGTGCCACCAGCGGCGCGAGCACCGGCCGCCACCGGCCGTGCCCGTTCCTGACCAGGTGCCACAGCGCGTCGGCGACGGGGACGGCCAGCAGGGCGTAGGCGGGCTGGAGGAAGCGGGGCGCCGCGTACCCGATCATGAACAGGTACGGCAGCGCGGACGTCACGGCGCAGGCGAAGGGGACCAGGGCCGTCGCGCTCCGCCGGGCCCGGACCGCGACGGCGACGCCGAGGGCGGCGACCAGCGGGAGTACCACCCACCACAGGGTGACCAGCGGGTTCGGCATTTCTCCGGTGCAGGGGCGGCACAGTCCGCGGCCGCCCAGGCTGCGCATCTGGTCGTCGACGGCGAAGTTCCAGCCGAGACCGCCCTGGATCTCGGAGGCCCTCGACAGCCGCTCGCCGAGCCCGCCGTACCAGGCGTACGCCTCGATCACCCACTCCAGTCCCCCGGCGGCCAGGCCCCCCGCCAGCGCGAGCAGCAGCATCCAGTGGCGGCGTAAGAGCACGAGCAGCAGCAGGGGTACGGCCACCCAGACGGCGTCGGTCGGCCGCATCAGGGCCATCAGGAGGGCGCCGGCCGCCACGCCCCAGAGCGCACGCCGGCCGGGCTCGCCCCGCAGGACCCGGAGGAAGCAGCCCACGCAGATCAGGGCACCGATGGCGACCCAGTAGTTGGGCATGGCCTGCGGACCGTAGAAGAGGGTCACCCACAGGGTGGCGAAGAAGGCTCCGGCCGTGGCCAGGACGTGGGACGGGAACAGGCCGCGCCAGGCGCGCAGCGCGAGATACAGGCCCAGCCCGGAGAGCACGGCCAGGTAGACGCGCAGCAGTTCGGTGGAGGCCGACCAGGAGGCGACGGGCGCCACCAGCAAGGGGACGCCCCGGGATCGCGGTGCGCTGAAGAAGGCGGCGGGGTGATGGGTGGTGACCTGGCTGACGTAGACCGTCTCGTCCCAGCCGAGGCCCATCGAGGGGTGGACCAGGACCAGTTGGGCGACGGTGAAGACGGCGGCCACCGACGCGAGCAGGAGGTCCGCCGGCAGGCGTCGGGGAGTGCCGGACGCCGCCGTCCCGCCCCGCCGTCCGCCGACGAGAATGGCGTTCGCGCCGCCGGCCATGGTGCACCCCTCACCCCCGCACCTCGCGGGGCCGCTCGGTCCTCACCTCCTGCCGCCCGTGGCGGGAGCCCGGAAACCCGGAAATCAAGGTCAAACTAACCCGCGGCCCAGCGAAGTGCAGGGTGGAACTCGGCCAGTCGGGCAGTGTCGTGCGTCACGGTGCCCGAGGGCGCGCCGCCGTCCGGTCAGGGTTCGTTGGGGCGCCGGTGCAGGGGCTGTTCGGGTGTCGGTCGCCGCTTCGGCGCCGGGACGGGGAGGGTGACGGGGCCGTCCCCGTTCACGTGGACCTCCGTCCCGTGGTGACGGATGGTCAGGGGATCACCGGTCAGCAGCCTGTACGTGGCCCGGTCGGAGTCGATCTCCACGCTCAGGCACCGGCCGCGGAACTGCAGCCGGAAGGCAAGGCGGCTGAACTTCTCGGGCAGGCGCGGGGTGAACCCGAGGCTGTCGCCGTCCCTGCGGGTGCCGCCGAACCCGGCGACCAGGGCCATCCACGTACCGGCCAGCGAGGCGATGTGGAGTCCGTCGCGGGTGTTGTGCTCCAGGTCCGCCAGGTCCATCAGGGCGGCCTCGGCGGCGTAGTCGTAGGCCAGGCGCAGGTGCCCGGTCTGGGCGGCGACGACGGCCTGGCAGCACGCGGACAGCGAGGAGTCCCGCACGGTCAGCGGCTCGTAGTAGGCGAAGTTGGCGGCGATCTGGTCCTCGTCGCAGTGGGCGTCGAACCAGCTGCCGCAGGTGTACATCGCCAGCACCAGGTCGGACTGTTTGATGACCTGCTTGCGGTACAGGTCGAAGTAGGGGAAGTGCAGCATCAGCGGGTACTGGTCGGCGGCGGTGGCGGCGAAGTCCCAGCGCTGGTACCGGGTGAAGCCCGCGTGCTGCTCGTGGACGCCGAGCTCCTCGTTGTAGGAGATGTGCACGGACTCGGCGGCGTCCCGCCAGGCGGCGCTCTCCTCGTCGTCGACGCCGAGACGGGTCGCCTCGTCCGGGTGGCGTTCGCAGGCGTCGGCCGCGGCGAGGAGGTTCGAGCGGGCCATGAGGTTGGTGTAGGTGTTGTCGTCGGCGATGGCGCTGTACTCGTCCGGGCCGGTGACGCCGTCGATGTGGAAGACGCCGTGGTGGTCGTGGTGGCCCAGGGAGCGCCACAGGCGCGCCGTCTCCACCAGGAGTTCCAGGGCGGTGTCGCGTTCGAAGTCGGTGTCGCCGGTCGCCGCCGTGTAGCGCACCGCGGCGTGCGCGATGTCGGCGGCCACATGGAACGCGGCGGTGCCGGCCGGCCAGTACGCGGACCCCTCCGACCCGTCGATCGTGCGCCAGGGGAAGGCGGCGCCGCGCAGTCCGAGTTGGGTGGCGCGGTCCCGGGCGGCGGGCAAGGTGTCCTGGCGCCAGCGCAGCGCCTCGGCGACGGCCTTGGGGGCGGTGTAGGTGAGCACGGGCAGCACGAACATCTCGGTGTCCCAGAACGCGTGCCCGTCATATCCGGAACCGGTGAGTCCCTTGGCCGGAATCGCCCGCTGTTCGGCGCGGGCCCCGGCCTGGAGGACGTGGAACAAGGCGAAGCGCACGGCCTGCTGGATCTCCTCGTCGCCGTGCACCTCGACGTCCGCGCTGGCCCAGAAGTCGTCGAGGTAGGCGCGCTGTTCGGCGACCAGGCCGTCCCAGCCGCCGTGCGCGGCGGCGGCCAGCGCCGCCTCGACCTGGTCGCTCATCGCGGGCCGGGAACGGGCGCCCGACCAGCCGTGGGCGACCGTCTTCTGCACCCTCAGCCGCTCTCCCGGCTCCAGGACGGAGGTGATGGTCAGCCGGGCCACGTCGTCGTTGCTCTCCACCCCGGTGGTGGTCTCCCCGGGGGCGTCCACCACGTGGTCGGCGGCGACGGCGACCCTGAGCCCGCTGCGCCGGGTGCGGTGGACCAGGCGCAGCCGGGACCCCTGGGCCAGGTGCTCCTCCGGCTCCAGAGGGGACTGGAGGGCCTTGGCCGCCCTGGGGTCGCCGTCGGGGTCGGGCAGGCTCTCGTTGGTGACGAGTTCGGACTGGATCACCACCCGGGTGCGGCTGTCGAGGGGCTCGACCTCGTACTCCACGGCGGCGATGGCGCGCTGGGTGAGGGAGACCAGCCGGGTGGAGCGCACTCGGATGGTCGTACCGGCCGGGGAGGTCCACTCGCAGGTCCGCTCCAGGACGCCGCGCCTGAGGTCCAGGGTGCGTTCGTGCTTGCGGAGCCGCCCGTAGCGCAGGTCGAAGGGCTCGTCGTCGACGAGGAGCCGCAGCAGTTTGCCGTTGGTGACGTTGATGACGGTCTGGCCGGCCTCGGGGTAGCCGTAGCCCGCCTCCGCGTAGGGCAGCGGGTGCAGTTCGTACACGCCGTTGAGGTAGCTGCCGGGCAGGCCGTTGGGTTCGCCCTCGTCGAGGTTGCCGCGCCAGCCGACGTGTCCGTTGGACAGGGCGAAGACCGACTCGCTCTGGGCCAGGAGGTCGAGGTTGAGGGCGGTCTCGCGCACCCGCCACGGTTCCACGGTGTACGTCCGGTCGGTGATCACGCGCGGCCTCCCAGCTCGTCGAGGTCCTTGACGACGCGGTCGGCGCCGTGGGCGTAGAGGGCGTCGGTCTGGCCGACGCGGTCGACGCCGACGACGAAGCCGAAGTGTCCGGAGCGTCCCGCGTCCATGCCGGCCAGCGCGTCCTCGAAGACGGCGGCGCGGGACGGGTCGACGCCGAGGTCCCGGGCGGCGGCGAGGAAGGTGTCGGGGTGGGGCTTGCCCGGCAGCTTCCGTTCACGGGCGATTACGCCGTCGATCCGCACGTCGAACAGGTCTTCGGCGTCGATGGAGCGGAGCACGTCCCGGGTGTTGGCGCTGGAGGAGACGATCGCGGTGGCGAGGCCGGCGGCGCGGACCGCGTCGATGTAGCGCAGGGTGCCCTCGTACGGCTCCACGCCGTCGGTGCGGATCTTCGCCAGGAGCAGTTCGTTCTTGCGGTTGCCGACGCCGTTGACGGTGGGCGCGTCCGGTGGGTCGTCGGGTCCGCCCTCGGGCAGTTCGACGCCCCGGGAGGCGAGGAAGGAGCGGACGCCGTCGGCGCGGGGGCGGCCGTCGACGTACTCGTCGTAGTCGGAGTCGGTGAAGGGACGGAAGTCCTCGCCGTCGCGCTCTCGCAGGAAGGCGTCGAACGTCTCCTTCCAGGCGGCGGCGTGCACCACCGCCGTCCTGGTGACGACCCCGTCGAGGTCGAAGAGACAGGCCTGGATGGTGTCGGGAAGTCCCAGCTGCGTACTCATACACCCCACAGTTCCCCGCCGGGGCCCGTCCCATCGGGTGACACACTGTGCGGTGTGCCGCTGACCTTCGACGACCTCCTCGCCCGTGCCCGCGCCCTCCCGTCCGGCGGACGGCGCGCGGTCCTGGGCATCGCGGGCTCCCCCGGCGCCGGGAAGTCGACGCTCGCCGGGCGTCTGGTGCGGGAGCTGAACGGCCCGGGCGAGCCCTGGGCGGCACACGTCCCCATGGACGGCTTCCACCTCGCTGACGCCGAACTGGACCGGCTGGGCCGCCGGGACCGCAAGGGCGCGCCGGACACCTTCGACGCGGCCGGGTACGCGGCGCTGCTGGGCCGGCTGCGCGAGGAGGACGGCGACGGCATCGTGTACGCGCCCGGCTTCGAGCGCGTGCTGGAGCAGCCCCTCGCCGGAGCCGTGCCCGTGCCGCCGTCGGCGCGGCTGGTGGTGACGGAAGGCAACTACCTGCTCCTCGAGACCGGCGCGTGGCGGCGGGTGCGGTCCCGGCTCGACGAGGTGTGGTTCTGCGGGCTCACCGAGGCGGAGCGGATCCGCCGGCTGGTCGCCCGGCACGAGCGGTTCGGCAAGTCCCCCGAACAGGCGCGCGCCTGGGCGCTGGGCACCGACCAGGCCAACGCGGACCTGGTCGCCGCGAGCGGGCACCGGGCCGACCTGGTGGTACCGGCGGAGGTGCTGGGCGGCTAGGCCGTGTCCGCGAAGTTGCGCCGTCCGCCCGGAGGGCGGCCCCGCGGCGTCCGGTGCGTGCTCGCGGTGTCCCGGGACGGCACACCCAGGGCCTGTCCGACGTTCCCGTCGTCGTCCGTCCCGGTCACCCCGGCGGGCGGGTCACTCCTCGGCGTAGTCGTCCGGGCGGACGTGCGCCTCCTCCAGTGCCTCGCGCAGGGTCCGGCCGGTGCCGCCCGGCGGGCGCGGCGGCTCGTCCTCGCGCCGGTCCTGGGCGGCTTCGGTGGTGTCGGTCTTCGGCCGGTTCTCTTCCGGGACGGTCATGACTGAGGCTCCTCGTCCGTGTCCGCGTGCTGTTCCGTGTCCGCGGGCCGCACGGGCCGGCGGGACCTTCCGTCGCGGCGGGTTCCCGGACGGCGCGCCGCTATCCCCCGCCAGGCGGGCCCGTCGGACCGCCGTGCCCGCCACGGTGGGTGAGCTATGTTGACCTTCGTGGGAGACAAAGGAGGCGGACCCGTGCCATCGCCGCAGCAGGCACGCGCACAGGCATCGGCGATCACCTCGGGACGGGCGGCCCCGGAGGCGGCGGCCTCCCCCACTTCCCGGCTCCGGACGCTGTTCGACCGGCCCCGCCTCTCCCCGGGACAGCGGCGCATCGCCCAGTACCTGATCGAGCACCTGCACGAGGCGGCGTTCCTGTCGATCACCGACCTCGCCGACCGGGTCGGGGTGAGCCAGCCCTCGGTGACGCGGTTCGCGTCGGCGGTCGGCTTCAGCGGCTACCCGGCGCTGCGCGAGCGGCTCCAGTCGATCGCGCTGGGCAGCCGGGGCACGGTCGCGGCCGAGGAGAACCGGGGCAACGAACTGCAGGCGGCCGTGGACGCCGAGATCGAGAACCTGGAGAACCTGCGGCGCGACTTCGCCGACGCGGACCGGGTGATCGACGTCGGTCGCAAGCTGGCCGCGTCGGCGCCGCTGACCGTCCTCGGGCTGCGCATCTCCGTCTCGCTCGCCGAGTACTTCGCCTACGCGGCCCGCCGGGTCCATCCCGACGTACGCCTGGTGACCCGGGGCGGCACCGTCGCCTACGACGCCCTGCTCCAGTCCCGGGAGGCGGGCGGCACCTGGGTGCTGGCGTTCTCCATGCCCCGGCACGCCCACGAGACCCTGGGCGCCGTGCGCGTGGCACGCGGTGCCGGGCTCAAGGTGGCGCTGATCACCGACCTGGCGCTC
Source organism: Streptomyces sp. NPDC058985 (assembly GCF_042740985.1). NCBI lineage: Bacteria > Bacillati > Actinomycetota > Actinomycetes > Kitasatosporales > Streptomycetaceae > Streptomyces > Streptomyces sp. NPDC058985. The sequence continues at coordinate 27,144 of NZ_JBHYJX010000025.1, forward strand.
GGCCCGGTGGTGGACGAGGCCGACGTCACCTTCGCCACCGGCACCGGCTCGCGGCTGGTCTTCGACTCCTACGCGGCCCCGGGCGTGATGTGCGCGGCGCTGCTCCAGGCCATGACCGACGCCGATCCGGAACGGACGCAGGCGCGTCTTGAGGAGTACGAGCAGGTCGCCGACCAGCACCACTTCTTCCTGCGGGACTGAGCCGCGGGGGCGGGTCGCCTCCTCAAGGAGGGGACGGCGTGGAGATTGGTCGGCGCATTCGGGGGCCATCCACGGCAAAGCAGGCATGAATGTTTTCATACGTCTTGCAAAGCAGATGGCATATATAAATACTGCTCACGGATCGCGACCCGGCCGTCCCGGACCGCGTCCACACCTGCCGCGAACATCTCCGGACGCCGATTCCTACCCGCTCCGGCGCACCGGGATGTTCCGGTCGGGCATCGCCTGCGCGAGCGCCCGCGGCGGTCCCGGTCGTCCCCTGGACCGGGACCGCCCCCACCCGTCGCCCACCCCGTCGACGCCGCACACCCGGAAGCGATGATCATGCCCCTGACGACCACGCGCATCAGCCCGGACTGGCCCTGCCAGGTCAAGGCCCCCGGCAGCTACGACTGGGAACGCTCGGCGGCCAAGTGGCTGCGCGAACTGGTGCCGGCCCGGTACGCCGGTTATCCGGCGCTGATCCGGCACCCCGTGCTGCTCGCCCGCCACGCCCAGATCCAGGTGCAGCACGAGATCCGGGTGGCGCGCACCGCGCTGCAGACCGCGCGGGCGGACCTGCCGCGGCTCGGTCTGCACGAGGGGGTCATCGAGCACACCATCAAGCTGTACGCGGCGGAGGTGCTCCAGTTGCAGCACATCGCGCGCAGCGTGCGGGCCGTCACCGAGGCCCTGGTCGAACGGGGCTCCGCCGGACGCTGACCCCGCGCCCGGGTCAGTCCACCGGGTGGCCGGGGCGGATGGCGCGGGCGTCGTCGAGGCGCAGCAGCGGCGGCGTCCCGGCGGACGTCTCGCGCCCGCCCCACTCGACCGGTTCGAGGACGAAGCCCACGTGGTCGCCCCCGGGTGCCCGCGCCACCACCCGCCCGACGAACCACGCCTCGGCGTCCTCCAGCACGACGGCACCGCCGTACCCCTCGCGCCGGCGGACGCCCCGGAACTTGTCGACGTCGTCGCCGGTCCGCCCGCCGAACAGCTCGGCGGTCCCGCGCTGGTCGCGGGCGAGGAGATGCACGGCCAGGACGTCGGCGGACGACGCCACCCGGTAGGTCCGGTTGACCTCGGAGAGCCACACGACGTACCGGACGGGGTCGATGGAGCACTGCGAGGAGAACCCGACGAGGCACCCCGCCCGCTCCCCGCCCGCCGCGGCCGTCACCACGCACATGTCGGGATCGAGCCGGTGCAGGAAGACGTCCATGGCGGCCATGGCCGCCATGCTAGGCGCTGTCGGCCTCTGCGGGCCGGGTCGCCAGGAGGCGCCGCAGGGCGGTGCGCAGGGCGCCGGTGAACGCGTCGCGGCCCGGTTCGTCCAGGGCGTCGAGCGACAGGTACGGATTGAGGTCCTCCAGTTCGACCAGCAGCAGCTCACCGCCGGGCGCCCGGCAGGCGTCCACGCGCTGGACGCCGTGGTCGATGCCGTTCCACTCGATAAACCGCCGCGCGAAGTCGAGGTCGGCCACGGTGGCGTCGTACGGCTCCAGTTGCCAGCGCCGTTCGGGACGCGGCGCGTACAGGGCGTACTGGAAGTCGTGGTCGACGAAGTAGAAGGAGACCTCGTACGCGAAGTCCACGCGCGGCTGGACGAGCAGGTCCCCGGCGCCGGTGCCCAGCACCTCGCGCACCCGGCTCGCGGGCACGATCCGCAGGCCCGCCGAGTCCGCGCCCAGCCTGGGCTTGACGACGTACTCGTCGGCGACGGGCAGCAGGTGCAGGTCCTCGGCCCGGTCGGCGGTGGGGATGACCGGGAGCCCGGCGGCGGTCAGGTCGAGCAGGTACTGCTTGCCGGCCATGTCGGCCCGGCCGGTGAGCTGGTTGTAGACGAGGGTTCCGCGCTCGGCGGCCCGCGCGCGGAAGGCGTCGTACGCGGCCTTGTGGCCGAGGACCGGACCGCTGTTGCGGACGACGACCGCGTCGAAGGCGTCCAGCAGCGCGGCGGCGTCCCGCGGGTGGCACAGGGCCAGGTCGAACTCCTCGCGCAGCCGGGAGGTCAGGAAGATGTCCTCGTCGCAGTAGCGCCGTCCGCGTGCCTCGTAGGCCAGGTCGGTGACGTACAGGAGGCGGGGGCGGGCGGACGGCATGCGGACTCCTCGTTGCTGATCGGAAGTGATCGTATGCGACCGGGACCGCCCGGTGGCGAGCGCACTCAGTTCCCTCTCGCGGCTGCACTCAGTGCCATACACGGCGGTGAACTGCTACGTTCCCCCTCATGAGCACCAGCAGTGCGGCGCCCCGCCGCGGGGACGGGACGGACGCGGCGGGTGCCCGGCCGCCGATGCGGGAGGCGCTGGTCGCGGCGGCCTTCCGGCTGTTCCTGGAGCGCGGATACGAACAGACCACCGTCGACGACATCGTCGCCCTGGCCGGCGTCGGACGGCGGTCCTTCTTCCGCTACTTCCCGTCCAAGGAGGACGTGGTCTTCCCGGACCACGAGCGCTGCCTGGCCGACATGACGGACTTCCTGGCGGCCTCGCCCGAGGACGCCGACCCGGTGCGGCAAGTCTGCGACGCCGCCCGTCTGGTGCTGCGCATGTACGCCGAGAACCCGGACTTCTCGGTGCAGCGCTACCACCTCACCAAGCAGGTCGCCGGGTTGCGCGCCTACGAGCTGTCGGTGGTGTGGCGCTACGAGCGGGCCCTCGCCGAGTATCTGCGCGGGCGGCTGGGCGGACGGCCGGACGGCCGCCTGCGCGCCGACGTGATCGCGGCCGCGGTGGTCGCGGCGCACAACAACGCCCTGCGGAGCTGGCTCCGTTCGGACGGGCGGGAGGACGCGGGCGCCGCGGTGGACCACGCACTGGGCTACGCCCAGTCCACGTTCGGCGACGTCCCGGCGGCGCCCCGGGGCGGGTCGCCCGAGGACCTGGTGGTCGTGGCCGCGCGACGCGGGACACCCCTGTGGCAGGTCCTCCGGGAGATCGAGACGGCCTTCGCGGACGACCGCACACCCAATTGAGGGTACGGAGTGCCTTTACGAGTGACACTGAGTGCCATACGCTCGTCGCGTGCACGGTGGCACGGATCGGCCGCGCACACGCGTGCCCGGTGACCGCGCACGCGGGATTCCGGCCCGAGTGCAGGGAGTTGACCAGCGTGTACCACCACTCAGGAAACGTCGCTCAGCGGACAGCCGGCTCCCCGACGGGCGTGCTCGACCCGCAGGCGCCCGACACCGAGGCCGTCTTCTTCCAGCGCTGCACCTGGTGCGGCACCGCGATGTACCACCGGGTGCTGTGCCCGGTCTGCCGCGGCAGTGAGCTGCGCACCGAACGCAGCGAGGGCACGGGCACGGTGCGCCACGCCACGGTGGTGCACCGCAACAGCCCCGCCGCGCGCAACGTGTCCCTGATAGAGATGGCCGAGGGCTTCGTGCTGCGCGGCCGTGTCATGGGCCCGCTCATCGGCATCCACAGCGGCGACCGGGTGCGCCTGTCCACGGCCAAGGACCCGGTGCGGGGCGAGCCGGTCTTCCAGCTGGTCGACGAGCCGTACCGGGCCTGGACCTGAGGGGTGGTCAGGGCCCGGGCGGGGCGGGCGTGATGCGGATGCCCAGGGTGCCGTCCAGCCCTCGGCGCAGCCGGCTGCCGAAGAGGGTGAGCCTGCCGAGGACGCCGTACTTGCGGGCGAGCAGCTTGCGGTAGCGGGCGGTGGTGGCCGCGTCGCAGATCTCCGCCGTCCCCGGTACCTGCTCGCCGGTCGGCCGGCCGCGCACGTCGCAGGGACCGATCAGCACGTCGGCGCGGTTGCGCACGCGCTTGACCTTCCAGGAGTCGGCGGCGGTCCAGACGCCGAGCGCGTCGCCGTCCCGTACGACCCACACCGGGGTGGCCACCTGGGTGCCGTTCTTCCGGTAGGTGGTGACCAGCAGGTACTTGCCGGCGCCGAGCCGGTCCAGTGACGCGTCGTCCATGGTCCCGAAGTCTAGGCCCAGGCCCCCGTTCACGCCGTCCGCCCGTCACCCCCCTTCACTCCAGGGCCGCCCGCATCCGCCGCACCGCCTCCGTGATCACCTCCGGCGAGGTCGCCAGGTTGAGCCGCAGGTGTCCCGCTCCGCCGGTACCGAAGGGGATGCCGGAGCTGAGGGCCACCCGGCCCCGGTCGAGGAAGACCCGCGCCGGGTCGTCGCCGAGGCCGAGCGCGCGGCAGTCGAGCCACGCCAGGTAGGTCGCCTCCCCGGCACGGTGGACGACCCCGGGCAGCTGCTCGGCGAGCAGGCCGGTGAGCAGCCGCCGGTTCTCGTCGAGCCCCGCGAGCACGGCGTCCAGCCAGTCGGTGCCGTCGCGCAGGGCGGCGGTGTGGGCGAGCACGCCCACGTGGCTCGGGCCGTGGCCGACCTCCTCCGGCATCCGGGCCAGGTCGGCGGCGGCGCCGGGTCCGGCGAGGGCGAGTGCCGCCTTGAGCCCGGCCAGGTTCCAGCCCTTGGACGCGGACATCAGCGCGAGCCCCTGCCCGGCGCCGGGGACGCTCAGGTAGGGCACGAACCGCGCGTCCCCCGTGACGACCGGCGCGTGGATCTCGTCGGCGACGACCCGGACGCCGTGGCGCTCCGCGAGGGCGGCGACGGCGGCCAGCTCGTCGGCGGTGTGCACGGTGCCGGTCGGGTTGTGCGGACTGCACAGCAGGTAGGCGGCCCGCCCACCACCGGCCACGGCCCGCCGGAACGCCTCCTCCAGCGCCCCGAGGTCGATCCGCAGGCCGGGGCCGAGCGGCGCCTCGACGATCCGCCGGTCCAGGTGGCCGACGAACTGGTAGAACGGCGGGTACACGGGCGGGTTGACGATCACGGGGTCGCCGGGCCCCGTGACGAGCTTGAGCATCTCGACGACGCCCAGCATCACGTCGGGCACGATCGCCGTGCGCTCCACCGCCAGGCCGTCCCAGCCCCACCTCTTGCCGGCGAAGTCCGCGAGGGCCTCCGCGTAGGCGGTGCCGGCGGGGTAGCCGGTGTCGCCGAGTTCCATGGCCCCGTTGACCGCACGCACGACGGCGGGGGCGAGCGGCACGTCCATCTCGGCCACCCACAGCGGCAGTACGTCCGCCGGGTGGGTACGCCACTTCATGCTCGTACGGCGGCGCAGCTGGTCCAGGGTGAGGGCGCGCAGGGGGTCGGGGTCACCGGGCCGGTCGTGCGGGGTGCGGGTCATGGGGCACAAGATAGGCCGCCACGCCGGCGCGGGGAAACAAGGCCGGGGGCGCGGTGAACACCCGCGTGTCCGTCCCCGTATGGGAGGAGGGCGCTCGACGTCCGGAGGCCCCCGCGGTGGTGACACCGCGTGTCGGGGTTCGGGAGCGCACGCATGAGGCACGCACGACGACGCATGGTCCGGCGAGTGGCACGGCTGGCGGCCGTCGGCGGACTGCTGGTCGGGGGGACCATGGTCACCCGGGCCGTGGCGAGCGAGCCGCCCGACGTGCCGGCGGCGCCGCGCACCCTGGCGCAGACGGCGTCCGGCGCCGGCGCCGGCCTGGTGTCGGAGCTGGGCGACGAGCGCACGGCGGGCCACTGGGTCGGTGCCGACGGGCGGCCGGTCGTCGCGGTCACCGACGAGCGCACGGCGGAGACCGTGCGGCGGGCCGGGGCCGGGGCGAAGGTCGTGCGGCACAGCATGTCGGAGCTGAGGTCGGCGACCTCGACGCTGCGTTCGGCGCCCCGGGTGCCGGGCACGGCGTGGGCGCTCGACTACCGGTCGAACGAGGTGGTGGTCCGAGGTGACCGCACCGTCTCCACGTCGGACTGGTCGCGGCTGACGGGGGTGGCGGAGGGCATCGGCGGCTTCGTCCGCATGGAGCGCACCGACGGCGAGTTCACCACGCGTCTGAACGGCGCGGTGCCGATCCTGTCCACGGCGGGACGCTGTTCGGCGGGGTTCAACGTGACCGACGGGCGCAGCGAGTTCATCCTGACCGCCGGTCACTGCGGGCCGACGGGGTCGGTCTGGTTCCGTGACGGCGGAGGTGACCGGCAGGTCGGCAAGACCGTCGCGGGCAGCTTCCCCGGGGACGACTTCTCCCTGGTGGAGTACGCGAACGGCAAGGCGGGCGACGGCGCCGACGTGGTGGCGGTGGGCGACGGCAAGGGAGTGCGGATCACGGGCACCGGTGAACCGGCCGTCGGACAGCGGGTGTTCCGCAGCGGCTCCACCAGCGGGCTGCGGGACGGGCAGGTCACGGCGCTGGACGCGACGGTCAACTATCCGGAGGGCACGGTCACCGGGCTGATCGAGACCGATGTGTGCGCCGAACCCGGGGACAGCGGTGGGCCGATGTTCTCCGAGGGCGTCGCGCTGGGAGTGACCTCGGGCGGCAACGGCGACTGCGCGAAGGGCGGTACGACGTTCTTCCAGCCGCTGCCGGAGGCCATGGAGTCGCTCGGGGTCCGCCTGATCGTCGCCGGGCAGCAGGGGTCCGGGCCGGGCGCCGCGCCCTCGGCGCCGGCCGCCGGTGGCGGTGCTCCCGGCGCCGCGGCACCAGGGGCGGAGGCTCCCGTGACGGGCGTCGAGGGCTCGACGCTGCTCGCCCGGCTGACGGACCGACGCAACGTGGGCCCGGGTCTGCTGGTCGTGGCGGGCAGTCTCATGGCCCTGGTGGCCACGCGGTGGATCCGTGCCGAGGCGGACCGCAAGGCGTACCGGCGGCACTACTCGGCGACGTGGGGCTGAGCCGGAGGCGACGAGAAGGGCGTCCGCGTGGGGCGGACGCCGCGGGCCGGGGACGCCGATGTGCCGAGGAGGCCCGGACGGCGGTCAGGCGGCCTTCGCGGCCTCCGGGGCCGCGCTGGCCCACTCCATGACGAGCCGCTGGTACTCCGCGCGCTGCTCGACGCTCAGTGTCCCGCCCGACCGGAGCCACAGGGCCCGGATCTCCTCGTTGACCTCGGCAGCCGATCGCTCGGAGGAGGGTTCAACAGTGGTGGACATGGTGTGAAGCATACGGCGACGGACGTGAAGACGATGTGAGTAATCGCGAGCCAAACGGACATATCGGACCGTGTTGCTGGTCACGTCGTACGACTCATCTGTCAAGGCCCACCTGCGAGTTCGTTACCGCCGCGTGTGTTCCACCGCACACGGGCGCCGACTTCAGGCCGGCGCGGCCCCCAGCACCAGCACCTGGATGGCCAGGACGGCCGCGCCGCGCGCCCAGTCGTGGAAGTCGGACACCTTGGTCTCCAGGGCGACCGGTGCGGCCTGCGGGTGCCGGTTGTCGCGGACGGCGTCCCCGACCACCTTTCCGGCCACGTCCATCAGCCCCACCCCCTCCCCCGCGAGCAGGATCTTCTGCGGCATCACGAAGTTGGCGATCTGGGCCACCAGGGTGCCCAGGGCGCGTCCGGCCTCCTCGGTCACCCGGGCGGCCATGGGCTCCTCGGCGGCGGCGGCCGCGAGGATCTCCTCCCAGGTCAGGTCATGTCCGGTGGCCGCCCTGACCTGGTAGCGGATGTTGGGGATGGTCAGCAGCGACACCGCGCTGCCGCGCCGCCCGTCGGGGGTGAGCGGGCCGTGCGGGTCGACGATCCAGTGGCGCCCGAAGCCCCGGTCCTCGTCCCCCGCGTACGGCACCCGCCTGCCGCCGAGCACGAGACCGTAGCCGATGCCGGCGCCGATGGTGAGGACGACGAACCGGTCCAGACCGCGCCCCGCCCCGAACCAGGTCTCGGCCTCCACGAAGGCGGCCGTGTCGTTCTCCACGACGACCGGCAGCCCGGTCCGCTCCTCGACGAGCGCGGCGAGCGGCACGCCCCGCCAGCCCAGGAAGGGTGACTCGCCGACCACGGCACGGTCCTCGACGAGTCCGCCGACCCCGATGCCGATCCCGGCGACCCCGGGGCGCCCGCGCGACAGCTCGTCGGTCATCCGGGCCAGCAGCGCGGCGACCTCGCCGGGATCGCGGGTGGTCAGCGGCCGGTCGTGCCGGGCGACGATCTCACTGCGGAGGGTGGTCACGACGCCGTACACCATGTCCTGGGTGATCTTGAAGCCGACGAAGTAGCGGGAGTCCGCGACCACGTCGAGCGGCTGGGACGGGCGGCCCTGCCGCACCTCGGCCATCCCGCCCGCCTCGGGGACCTCCACCAGCAGTCCCGACTCGATGAGCGGCTTGGTCAGCCGGGTGAGACTGCCGGGCGACAGACCCAGCCGCCGGGCGATCTCGGTCCGGGACAGCGGGCCGTGCACGAGCACCTCGATCGCCACGGAACGCTCACCGGGGCTCAGCGGGGGCCAGCTGGAAGCGGCTGCGGCCATGAAGATCGAACCTCTTTTTTTCCGTACCGGAAACAACATGGCCAGACTACGACCGGACCTCCGGCTCGGAGAAGATGTTTGCACGCCCCTTGACGGCTTAATTCTTCCGCCCCAAAAGTATGTGGCACCAGGACGAGCCGCCGCCCCTGCGAGGGAGTCCCCCGATGACCGTCGTCTCCAACAGTCCGCCGTCCCGCCCACGGGGTGACGGACGCCTCGCCGCCCTGTTCGTCGCACCGGCGCTCCTGGGCTTCGTGGTCTTCCTCCTCTGGCCGACCCTGCGCGGCGTCTGTCTGAGCTTCACCAGCTTCAACCTGCTGACTCCCGCTCAGTGGGTGGGCCTGGACAACTACGTGCGGATGGTCCACGACCCCATCTTCTGGGACTCGCTGCGGGTGACCGTCGTCTACGTGGTCGTCAACATCGGGGTGCAGACGGTCTCGGCCCTGGCCATCGCCGTCCTGCTCCAGCGGCTGACGCAGTCCCCGGTGCTGCGCGGGATCGTGCTCACGCCGTACCTGATGTCCAACGTGGTGGCCGGCGTCGTCTGGCTGTGGATCCTGGACACCCGGCTCGGCATCGGCAACGAGATCGTCGCGGGCCTGGGTCTGGAGCGCATCCCGTTCCTGGCCGACGAGACCTGGGCGGTCCCGGTCATCGCCCTGATCAACGTGTGGCGGCACGTGGGCTACACGGCGCTGCTGCTGTTCGCGGGGCTGCAGGCCATCCCCAACGACATGTACGAGGCCGCGAAGGTGGACGGCGCGAGCGAGTGGCGGATGTTCCGGCGGATCACGATGCCGCTGCTGCGGCCGGTCCTCGCGGTCGTCCTGATCATGACGGTGATCGGCTCGTTCCAGGTCTTCGACACGGTCGCCGTGACCACCGCCGGCGGCCCGGCGAACGCCACCAACGTGCTCCAGTACTACATCTACGGCGCCGCCTTCGGCCGCTTCCAGTTCGGCTACGCCTCGGCCATGTCCGTGGCGCTGCTCGTCGTGCTGAGCGCCATCACCTTCGTCCAGTACCGGCTCACCCGGGCCGGACAGACCGACCTCGGCTGACCGGGGGGAGACCGAGATGACCGAGACGACCTCCGTGGCCGGCCCGCCCCCGGTGACCCGGACGGCCCCCGCGGCCGGCCCGGCGACGGCACGGCGCGAGGGGCGCCGCCTCTCCCCCGGGCGGATCGTGGCCTGGACGGTGATGGCCGCGATCGTGCTCATCACCGTGCTGCCGTTCTACTGGATCCTGCGCACCGCGCTGTCCACCAACACGGGACTGGCCGCGCACCCGGCCGACCCGCTGCCCGTCGACCCGACCACCGGCGGCTTCGAAAGAGCCCTGGGCCTGCAGTCCGCCGAGGAGGCGATCGCGCAGGGCGGCGCGGGCGGCGGGCTCAAGTTCTGGCGTTACCTGCTCAACTCGGTACTCGTCTCGACGCTGATCACCGTCTGCCAGATCCTCTTCTCCGCGATGGCCGCCTACGCCTTCGCCCGGCTGCGCTGGCGGGGCCGGGACACGGTGTTCGCCCTGTTCCTGGCCGGGCTGATGGTGCCGGCCATCTTCACGCTGCTGCCGAACTTCGTACTCATCAAGGAACTCGGCCTGGTGGACTCGCTGCTGGGCATCGCCCTGCCGACGATGTTCATGACGCCCTTCGCGGTGTTCTTCCTGCGGCAGTTCTTCATGAACGTCCCCCGGGAGGTCGAGGAGGCGGCCCTGCTGGACGGCGCGGGCAAGGTGCGGGTCTTCTTCCGGGTCCTGCTGCCGATGGCGTCGACACCCGTCCTGACGCTGTCCGTCCTGACGTACATCACGTCCTGGAACGACTACTTCTGGCCGCTGATGATCTCCTACAGCGACAGCTCACGCGTGCTGACCGTGGCGCTGGCCGTCTTCCGCGCCCAGAACCCGCAGAGCGGCACCGACTGGTCCGGGCTGATGGCGGCCACGCTCATCGCGGCACTGCCGATGCTGCTGCTCTTCGGCGTCTTCGCTCGCCGCATCGTCAGCACCATCGGCTTCACCGGCATCAAGTGAGGGGACGGGCATGCGATTTCGTACGGTCGCGGCGCTGACCGGGGCGCTGGCGCTGTCCCTGGTGAGCGGCTGCGCGCGGGGCGGCTCCACCGGGGACTCCGGGAACACGGTCACCTACTGGCTGTGGGACGCCAACCAGCTGCCCGCGTACCAGGCGTGCGCGAAGGACTTCGAGCGGCGCCACCCGGGTCTGGACGTGAGGATCACGCAGATGGGCTGGGACGACTACTGGACCAAGCTCACCGCGAGCCTCATCGCCGGCACTCAGCCGGACGTCTTCACCGACCACGTCCAGAAGTTCGGCCAGTTCGCCGACCTGGAGGTGCTGGAACCGCTGGACGGCCTCGGCATCGAGGACGCCGACTACCAGCCCGGCCTGGCCGCCGGCTGGCTCGGCCGGGACGGCCACCGCTACGGCGCCCCGAAGGACTGGGACACCGTCGCCCTCTTCTACAACGAGGGGATGGCGAAGGACGCCGGACTGAGCGCCGACGAGCTGAACGGGCTCTCCTGGAACCCCGAGGACGGCGGCACCTTCGAGAAGGCCGTCGCGCACCTGACCGTGGACGAGCGGGGCAGGCGGGGCGACGAACCCGGCTTCGACAAGGACAACGTCAAGGTCTACGGCCTCGCCTCGGGCGGCGGCGGGGACGGCGACGGCCAGACCACCTGGAGCCACTTCGCCGCGTCCGCGGGCTGGACCTACACCGACAAGGAGCGGTGGGGCACCGAGTACCGGTACGACGACGCCACCTTCCAGTCGGTCGTGGACTGGTACTTCGGGCTGGCGGACAAGGGCTACATGGCCCCGCTGAGCGACTACAGCTCCAAGTCCAACCCGGCCAACGCGCAGGTGGCCGCGGGCCGGGCGGCGACGGCCTTCGACGGGGCGTGGATGATCTCGACGTACGCCGGCCTCCAGGACATGGACATCGCCACCGCCGTCAACCCGGCCGGCCCGACCGGCGAGCGGGCCACGATGATGAACGGCCTCGCCGACTCCGTCACCAAGAACGCCCGCAACAAGCCGGGCGCCCTGAAATGGGTGAAGTACCTGGCCTCCGAGGAGTGCCAGCGCACCGTGGGCCGGTACGGCATCGTCTTCCCGGCCACCCCGGAGGGCACCGACGCGGCCGTCGCGGCGTACCGGAAGAAGGGCGTCGACGTGTCGGCCTTCACGCGGCCCGTGGACGACAGGGAGGACTTCCGGACCTTCACCTACCCGATCACGGACAACGCCGCGGACGTGCTGGCCCTCATGCAACCCGCCATGCAGGACATCTACGGCGGCGGCAAGCCGGTCGGCAGCCTCGACGCGACCAACGACCAGATCAATCTCATCCTCGACCAGTGAAGGGCACGCCATCCATGACGTTCTCCCTCGGCATCGTCGGTGCCGGCCAGTTCTCCGGCCAGTTCGCCAGGCTGTTCCTGGCCCACCCAGGTGTGCGCGACGTGTACGTCACCGACCTGCTGCCGGAGCGGGCCGAGCGGCTCGCCGCCGCCGAAGGCCTCGCCGGCACCTTCCCCGGCTACGAGGCGATGCTGGAGTCCCCGGCGGTCGACGCCGTCGCGGTCTTCACCCAGCGCTGGACGCACGGCCCGCTGGTCCTCCAGGGCCTGGGCGCGGGCAAGCACGTGTACTCGGCGGTCCCCATGGCGATCAGTACGCAGGAGATCGCGGAGATCATCGACGCGGTCAAGGCGACCGGGCTGACGTACATGATGGGTGAGACCAGCCAGTACAACCCGGCCACCGTGCACGCCCGCAACAAGATCGCCGAGGGGGCCTTCGGTCGGCTCTTCTACGCCGAGGGCGACTACGTCCACGACATGGACCTGGGCTTCTACGAGGCGTACCAGTACAGCGGCGGCGAGGAGTGGAAGGCCACCGCCAGCTATCCGCCGCTGCTGTACCCGACGCACTCGGTGGGCGGGGTGCTGGGGGCGTGGGGGACGCACGCGGTGAGCGTCTCGGCGCTCGGTGTGGTGGACGAGCGCGGCGACGGCGTCTTCGACCGGTCGGTCAGCCGGTTCGACAACGACGTGTCCAACGCGACGGCGCTGTTCGAGGTGGCCGGCGGCGGGTCGTTCCGCACCAACGAGTTCCGCCGGGTCGGCTACCCCTCGCACATCCGGGAGTCCCGTTTCCGGTTCTTCGGCACGGAGGCGAGCATGGAGCAGCTGGCGACCGTGGCGCTGTGGCAGGACAAGACCGGGGTCGAGGACATCAGCGAGCTGCTGGAGCCCAAGCCGACCATGGCGCCGGACGACCCCTCGCTCCAGCACATCGCGCCGGAGCTGCGGGCCGCCTTCACCTCGGGTTCGGCACCGGTGCACGACCGGGCGCGGCTGCCCCGGGCCTTCGACCACCTGCACAACGGCCACGAGGGTAGCCACCACTTCCTGGTGGACGACTTCGTGACCGCCGTGAACGCGCGGACCCTGCCGTCCGTGAACGCGTGGGTCGCCGCCCGCTACACCCTGCCGGGCATCGTCGCGCACGAGTCCGCGCGGCAGGGCGGGGTCAGGCTGGAGATCCCAGACTTCGGGGACGCGCCCCGGCCGTGAGACCGTCGCGCGAGCCGGGTGCCCGTCGGTCTCAGGTGCCCGGCTTGCGGCCGTACACGTAGACGTCGTCGTTCTTCTTCAGCAGCGACCAGTACTTCTTGGCGTCGGTCTTCGTCATGTTGACGCAGCCGTGCGAGCCCGGCGGGCTCCACACGCTGACGCCGACGGAGTGGAAGGCCTGGCCGCCGTCGAAGAACTGGCTGTAGGGCATCGGCACGTCGTAGATGGTCGAGTGGTGGTTGAGGTTGCGCCAGTAGACCTTCTTCAGGCCGGTGCGGGTCTCGTAGCCGTTGCGGCCGGTGCGGACCGGCACCGGGCCGTAGACCAGCTTCTTGCCGTCCTGGATCCAGCTGAGCTGGAGGGTGAGGTCGACGCAGGCGATACGCCCCTTGTTGACCGGGCATTTGCCGGATTTGTTCGGGTTCTTGCCGACGGCCTTCTGCTTCGTCATCAGGTCCATCACGCCCCACGTGATGGGTCCCGCGTAGCCGGCGTTCGGCGTGATGCCGTGCTTGGTCTGGAAGGCCCGGATGGCCTGGCAGTCGGCGGTGGACTGCTTGCCGTCGGCCGTGCGGCCGAGGAACTTCTCCACCTTCTTCTGGTACGGACCCGTCGTCGCGGTGCAGCTCGCGGCCTGGGCCGGCGCGGCCGTGAGCACGAGCGTGAGCGGTGCCACCAGCGCGGTGATCCCGAGTGCGACGACTGCTCGTCTGCGTATGTCCCCCATGGCCGGCCTTTCGCGAAGCGGTGAGGTGGTGGGAGGCCGCGGTGGTGCGTCCCCCGGCCTGATAGACAGCCGCCGGGCCGTTCCGGTTGCCCTGCCAAGCCCACTCGCCACGAAAGCGTGACAAACGCCACCGGGTTTCCGCCATCGGTCAGTCCGTCCCGCCCCACGCCCGCATGGCCTGCCGGAACCCCGTGTTGACCGCGGTCAGACCGCCGTCGACCGCCAGCGTGGTGCCGGTGATCCACGACGCGTCGCGCGAGGCCAGGAAGGCGACGGCCGCCGCGATGTCCTCCGGCTCGCCGACGCGGCCCAGCGGGTACAGGTCCCGTACCGCCGCCAGTTCCTCGTCCCGGCCCTCCCAGGCCGTGGTGCGCACCGTGCCGGGCGTCACGAGGTTGACGCGGACGCCTCGCGCGGCGGCGTGTCCGGCGAGGGTGCGGGTCAGCGAGCCGAGGCCGGCCTTGGCGGCGCTGTAGGCGTGGTTGCCGAAGTCCTGGACGCCGTTGACCGAGCCGACGCTCACGATCGCGCCCCGTCCGGTGGCCGCCAGGTGGGGCAGCGCGGCCCGGCAGCAGCGGTAGGCGCCGGTGAGGGTCACGTCGAGGTCGCGGGCCCAGACCTCGTCGGGTTCGTCCTCGAAGAGCGGGGCGTCGGGGGTGCAGGCGTAGGCGTTGTTGACCAGGACGTCGAGTGCCCCGAAGGTGTCCACGGCGTGCGCGACGGCCGCTTCGACGGACGCCCGGTCGCCGACGTCGCAGGCGAACGCCTCGGCGCTGAGCCCCTGTTCGGTCAGCGTGTCCGCCGTGCGCCGGGCCGCGGGCAGGTCGATGTCAGTCAGCAGCACCTTCGCCCCCTCGGTGGCCAGCCGGCGTGCGGTGGCCGCGCCGATGCCCCGGGCGGCGCCGGTGACGAGTACTCCGTGGTCCGTGAAACGCCTGATGTCCGTCATGGGCCCGACCGTAGTGCCGGGACGATCACCGGGCGGCTACCGTGCCGCCATGTCCGCATTTCTGCAGCAACTCCCCGCGCTCCTGGGTGTCGTGATCGGCGCGCTCGGTTCGTATCTCGCCGTGGTCCGCAGTGACCGGGCCCGGCTGCGGCGGGAGACCGAGGCCCGCTGGGAGGAGCGCAGGCTGGCGGTGTACGCCGACTACGCGCGGGTCCTGAAGACCTCGGTCACGCTGGCCTACCGGATAGCCGCCCACCTCGGCAACGACCCGCACCCGCACCCCCTCGACCCGCGCGACGCCGCCGCCGCGCAGGCCGAGGCGGCGGTGTCGCGGGATCCCGCCGGGGAGGCGCTGCTCCTGCTGGGCAGCAGGCAGGTGGTGGAGAAGGCGCGGGTGTGGGTCGTCGCGGTGCTCGACATGGAGCGATTCCTGCGCGAGGAGACGCGTGACCCCGCCGCCTGGCAGGCCCTGCTGGAGCGGCACCGGGCCGCGCGGGAGGACTACTACGCGGCGGTGCGTGCGGATCTGGCCCTGCCGCCGGGGCACGGCGCCCGGTGGGCGCTGCCGCCCGTCAACGGTACCCGGTGACGTCGGCAGGACGGCCGGCGTCCTGGACCTCGACGAGGTAGCGCCAGGCGTCCGGGCGGCTGCCGTCGAGGTCGGTGAAGCCGTACTCCCGGGCGAGCCCCCCGCTGGAGAGGGAGCGGCCGTTGAACCGCGCCACGTCCGGGTCGGCGGCCAGCGCGGCCACGGCCCGGCCCACGTAGCGGGGCGTCTCGGAGATGGCGAAGTGCGGGACGCGGTCGAGGGCGTCGCGCCAGTTGTCCTCGCGTACGCCGAAGTGGTCGAGCATGATCTCGGAGCGCAGCCAGCCCGGGGTCAGCGCCACGGCGGTGGCGCCGCGCGGTCCGAGTTCGTGGCCGAGGGCGAAGGCCATCCGCAGGACGGACGTCTTGGCCAGGTCGTAGAAGAAGGAGTTGCGGTAGTGCTCGCGGTTGTAGTCGTCGGTGCCGTCGGTGACCTCGACGACCAGTCCGCCCGAACCGCGCAGCAGCAGGGGCAGGGCGTGGTGGCTGGTGACGGCGTGCGTCTCGACCGCGAGGCGCAGCAGCCGCAGCCCCTTGTCGAGGTCGTGCTCCCACACGGGGCTGTCCCACTCGAAGAGGTTCTCGCCGCCCCAGATGTCGTTGACCAGGATGTCGAGGCGGGCCTGCTCGCGGGCGATGCGGTCGACGAGCCGGGCGACCTGCTCCGGTTCGAGGTGGTCGGCGGGGACCGCGATGCCGTGCCCGCCGGCCTCGGTGACCAGGTCGGCGGTGTCCTCGATGGTCTCGGGCCGGTCGTACTCCGAGCGCCGGGCGCGGGTGCTGCGGCCGGTGACGTAGACGGTGGCACCGGCCGCGCCCAGTTCTACGGCGATGCCGCGTCCGGCGCCCCGGGTGGCTCCCGCGACGAGGGCGACCCTGTCCGTCAGCGGCCTTTTCGGTTGCTGTGCCATGTCCGGCTTCCCGTTCCTCTCCCGCACGAATGCTGTCGGGTCCGAGGGTGCCCGGGAAGCCGGACATCTTCTGTCACCTTTTCCGCGTGTCCCGCAGGGGTCAGTGCCCCCGGTCGATCCACTCCTTCAGGTGCGGGGCCTCGGCGCCGATGGTGGTCGCGTCGCCGTGGCCGGTGCGGACCTCGGTCTCCGGCGGGAGCACCAGCAGCCGGTCGCGGATCGAGTCGATGATGGTCGGGAAGTGGGAGTAGGACCGGCCGGTGGCGCCGGGTCCGCCCTGGAAGAGGGTGTCGCCGGTGAAGACGGTGCCGAGACCGGGGTCGTACAGGCAGACCGCGCCGGGGGCGTGTCCGGGGGTGTGCAGGACGGTCAGGTCGGCGCCGGCGGCCTCGATGACCTGGCCGTCGGTCAGCCAGGCGTCGGGGTCCCGGTCGGGGTGGGTCTGCCGCCACAGCGGCAGGTCGTCGCGGTGCAGCCAGATGGTGGCACCGGTGCGGTCGGCCAGGGCGGGCGCCGCGCCCACGTGGTCGTTGTGGCCGTGCGTGCAGACGATGGCGGTCAGGCGCCGGTCGCCGACCGCCTCGGCGATCGCGTCGGCGTCGTGGGCGGCGTCGATGACGACCACCTCGTGGTCGTCGCCGACCAGCCAGACGTTGTTGTCGACGTCCCAGGTGCCGCCGTCGAGCTTGAACTGGCCGGAGGTGACGAGGCGTTCGATGCGCGCGGACATCAGAGCACCACCACCGAGCGGAGCACGTCGCCGGCGTGCATCCGGTCGAAGGCCTGCTCGACCTCGTCCAGCCGGATGGTCTCGGTGACGAACTTGTCCAGCGCGAGGCGGCCCTGGAGGTGCAGGTCGATGAGCATCGGGAAGTCCCGGGAGGGCAGGCAGTCGCCGTACCAGGAGGACTTCAGCGAACCGCCGCGCCCGAAGACGTCCAGCAGCGGCAGTTCCAGCTTCATCTCGGGCGTCGGCACGCCGACCAGGACGACGGTGCCGGCCAGGTCGCGGGCGTAGAAGGCCTGCCGGTAGGTCTCGGGACGGCCGACCGCCTCGATGACGACGTCGGCGCCGAAGCCGCCGGTCAGTTCGCGGACGGCCTCGACGGGGTCGGTCTCGCGGGAGTTGACGGTGTGGGTGGCGCCCATGGAGCGGGCGGTCTCCAGCTTGCGGTCGTCGATGTCCACGGCGATCACCTTCGCGGCCCCCGCCAGGTGGGAGCCGGCGATGGCCGCGTCGCCGACGCCGCCGCAGCCGATGACGGCGACGGTGTCACCGCGCCCGACGTTGCCGGTGTTGATGGCGGCGCCGATGCCGGCCATCACCCCGCAGCCCAGCAGGCCGGCCACCTGTGCGGAGACGGCCGGGTCGACCTTGGTGCACTGCCCGGCGGCGACCAGGGTCTTCTCCGCGAAGGCGCCGATGCCGAGGGCCGGGGACAGCTCCTGCCCGGTCGAGGCGAGGGTCATCTTCTGCTCGGCGTTGTGGGTGTCGAAGCAGTACCAGGGGCGACCGCGCAGACAGGCACGGCAGGTACCGCACACGGCACGCCAGTTGAGGATCACGAAGTCGCCGGGGGCCACGTCGGTGACGTCCGCGCCGACCGACTCCACGACACCGGCGGCCTCGTGGCCGAGCAGGAAGGGGTAGTCGTCGCTGATGCCGCCCTGCTTGTAGTGCAGGTCGGTGTGGCACACCCCGCAGGCCTGGACCTTGACCACGGCCTCGCCGGGGCCGGGATCGGGCACGACGATCGTCTCGATCCGGACCGGCTCGTCCTTGCCCGGTGCGATCACGCCGCGTACTTCCTGCGCCATGCTTGTGACCCTTTCCTCGGCCGTTCAGCGTCCCTCCCGACCCTACGCGCAACAGATCGGTGAGGGGCGCTTCGGCGCCCTGCGGGGCCCACGTAGCCTGAGGCGTCGCCCGCCTGCCGAAGGAGTCCCGTGAGCGCCGCCGATCCGGAAGCCGGCCCGCCCGCCTGGCGGCTTCTCCTGTCGTACGTACGGCCGCACCGGCGCGCCCTGTTCGCGGGCGCGCTGCTCTCGCTGGTCACGGGCGGCACGGGGCTGCTGCTGCCACTGGTGGCGCGGGAGCTGATCGACGACCTGGCCCACGACCGGGCCATCACCGGTGCGCTGCTGGCCATGTCGGGGCTCGTGGTCGCCAACGCGGCGCTCGGGGCGCTCGGTTCGTACGTGCTGCGGCGCACCGCCGAGTCCGTGGTGCTCGGGGCGCGGCGCACGCTGTCGTCGTATCTGCTGCGGCTGCGCGTCTCGGCGGTCGACCGCACCGAGCCCGGCGACCTGATGGCCCGGATCACCTCCGACACCACCCTGCTGCGCGAGGTCACCACCGACTCCCTGATCGGCGCCGGCACCGGCGGGCTCACGCTGGTGGCGACGCTGGTGATGATGGGCGTCGTCGACCCGGTGCTCCTCGGGGTCACGCTGGCGGTGGTCGTCGGGGCCGGGCTGGTGCTGGGCCTGATCGTGCCGCGCATCAACCGGGCGAGCCGCCAGGCGCAGGACGCGGTCGGGGTGATGGGCGCCGCGCTGGAGCGGATCCTGGGCGCGCTGCGCACGGTGAAGGCGTCCGGCGCCGAGCCCCGGGAGGAGCGGGCGCTGCACGAGGCGGCCGAGGAGTCGTGGCGGCAGAGCGTGCGGGCGGCCAAGTGGTCGGCCGCCGCGGGCAACACGGCGGGGCTGGCGATGCAGATCGCGTTCATCACGGTGCTCGCGGTGGGCGGGGCGCGGGTGGCGACGGGCGCGATCGACGTCGGCACGCTGGTGGCGTTCCTGCTGTTCGTCTTCTATCTGATGTCACCGATACAGGAGGTCGTCGGCGCCATCACGCAGTACCAGACGGGCCGGGCGGCGCTCGCCCGGATCCACGAGGCGATGCGGCTGCCCGCCGAGCCGGCGCTCCACCCCGCTCCGCTGCCCTCGCCGGGCGCGGAACCGGCGTCGGTCTCCTTCCGCGACGTCCGCTTCCGGTACGCCGACGATCTGCCGTACGTCCACCACGGGGTGACGTTCGACGTGCCGGGCCGGGGGCTGACGGCGTTCGTCGGCCCGTCGGGGGCGGGGAAGACCACCGTGTTCTCGCTCATCGAGCGGTTCTACGACCCGGGGTCCGGGGAGATCACGCTGGACGGCCGGAGCCTGGCGGAGTGGGAACTGGCCGCACTGCGCGCCTCGATCGGCTACGTGGAGCAGGACGCCCCGGTGCTGTCCGGTTCGCTGCGGGAGAATCTGCTGCTGGGCGGTCCAGAGGCGGACGAGGACGCCGTCCGTACGGTCCTCAGGACCACCCGCCTCGACACTCTGGTCGCCCGGCTGCCGAGCGGTCTGGAGACGCTGGTGGGGCACCGCGGCACCAAGCTGTCCGGAGGGGAGCGACAGAGGGTGGCGATCGCCCGCGCGCTGCTGCGCCGCCCTCGGCTGCTGCTGCTCGACGAGGCCACCTCGCAGCTCGACGCGGTGAACGAGGCGGCGCTGCGCGACACGGTGGCAGAGGTGGCCCGTACGACGACGGTGCTGGTCGTCGCCCATCGGCTGTCCACGGTGACGACGGCCGACCGGATCGTGGTGATGGACGCGGGGCGGGTCCGCGCGGTCGGCACGCACCGGGAACTGGTCACCGCGGATCCGCTGTACGCGGAGCTGGCGGCGACCCAGTTCCTGGCGGCCGGCGGCTGAGCGCGCCGGCCTCGGGGGGTCAGCCCAGGGCGGGAACGGCACCGAGCAGCGGCGACACCAGGTCGGTGACCTGCTGGAGCTGGTCGAGGTCGTTGAGCCGGTTCAGCTGCTCGGAGGGGAGCGGCATCCGGGCGCGGTCCTCGGCGGGCATGTCGCCCACCGCGAGCGAGTCGAGGGTGTTGGTCACGCTGAGCTTCTCGGTGCCCAGCGGGCCCCCGCCTGCCGCGCTCGCCATCGGGGCGGCGAGAGCGGTGACACCGGCGGCGAGCCCGACAACGGCGACGATACGTCGTGTGGAGATCATGCCGTGAGCAACGCCGACGGGCCGCGGGCGGACACGGGCGGCCCACACCGCTCACCCGTGAGGAGCAGCGGTCCGGCCGCGATTGCCCCGGGGGCCCGGACGGAGGAAGCTCGGAGGAGAGGGCCACGACGGCCCGTTCCCCCTTCGGGCCCGGCCCCTCGGAGGAGGTCGTCATGGGTACCACCGCAGGCCGGGGCTTCGACGCCGAAGCCCTGCGCCGGGGCATCGAAGGAGACACGGCGGAACCTCTCCTGTCGCTGTACGCGCGGGACGCCCGGGTCCGCATCGTCGACCGGTACGACCAGCCGAGCCGCCCCAAGGTGCTGCACGGCCGGCAGGAGATCGCCGAGATGCTCGACGACGTCTACAGCCGGGACATGACCCACCGGATGGAACGCTGTGTCGTCCAGGGTGACAACGTCGCGTTCACCGAGGAGTGCACGTATCCGGACGGTGTGCGGGTCCTCGCCGAGTCGATGCTGTCGTTGCGGGACGGCGAGATCGTGGAGCAGACCACCGTCCAGGCCTGGGACGAGTAGCGCGGGGCGCCGCGGCTCAGCGCCGGGGCAGCCTGTGCAGTGCCACGTCCGTGAGTCGGCCGCCGGCGACCGTGGCCGTCATGTAGGTGCAGTACGGCTGGCGGCGCCGGTCCGTGGGCGAGCCCGGGTTCAGCAGGCGCGGGCCGCCGGGCGCGGTGGTGTCCCACGGGATGTGGCTGTGCCCGAAGACGAGGACGTCGAGGCCGGGGAAGCGGGCGGCACAGCGGGCCTCGCGGCCCTGGGCCGCGCCCGTCTCGTGGACGACTCCGAAGCGCAGGCCGCCGAGGTCGGCGTACGCCACCTCGGGGAGGCGGGCGCGCAGGCCCGGTCCGTCGTTGTTGCCGTACACCGCGACGAGCCGTCGGCTGCGGCTCTCCAGCAGGTCGAGGGTGGCCGTGTCGACCCAGTCCCCCGCGTGCAGCACGACGTCGGCGCGCGGGATCTCGGCCAGCAGGGGCGCCGGCAGTTCCCTCGCCCGCTTGGGCAGGTGGGTGTCGGACATGAGGAGCAGACGCACGGGTCCAGCGTAGCAATCAACAGGTAAAACTGCGCAGTCTTAACTGGACAGCCTTGGCTGTAGAAATTAGCGTGCCGGTATGGATATGGAGGCGAAAGGTCTCCGGCGTTCCGCGAAGCATCCGAAAGGCACCCCCTGATGGCCGTCACCACCCTCGACCCCCGCACCGCCCTCGTCGTGATCGACCTCCAGGCGGGCATCGTCGCCGCACCCACCGAGCCCTTCGGCGGCGCCGACGTCGTCGCCCGGAGCGTCGAGCTGGCGGACGCGTTCCGCGCCCGTGACCTGCCCGTGGTCCTGGTCCGGGTCTCCTTCGCCGCCGACGGGGCGGACGCCGTGCCCGGCCGCACGGAGACCGGGCCCGGCGGGGCCCGGCCCGAGGGCTGGGACGTCGTCGTCGACGAGCTGGCCGGCCACCCCGGCGACCTCACCGTCACCAAGCGCAACTGGGGCGCCTTCCACGGCACCGGCCTCGACGTCCAGCTGCGCCGCCGCGGGATCACCCAGATCGTGCTGACCGGCATCGCCACCAGCATCGGCGTGGAGTCCACGGCCCGCGCCGCCCACGAGCACGGCTACCACGTCACGCTCGCCACCGACGCGATGAGCGACATGGACGCGGAGGCGCACCGCAACAGCGTCGAGCGGATCTTCCCGCGGCTCGGGGAGACGGGCACGACGGCGGAGATCCTGGAGCTGCTGGCCAAGGGCCGCTGAGCCCCTCGGCCGCCCAGCCCCTCACTCCGCGCCTACGCGCCCCTTGAGCGGCTCCCACCAGGCCCGGTTGTCCCGGTACCAGGCGACGGTCCCGGCCAGCCCGGCCGCGAGGTCCCGGCGGGGACGGTAGCCCAGCTCGTCGCGGGCCTTGCCCCAGTCGACCGAGTAGCGCAGGTCGTGCCCCTTGCGGTCCGCGACGGGCACGACCCGGTCCCACCCGGCGCCGCAGGCGTCGAGGAGCAGGCCGGTGAGGTCGCGGTTGCTCAGCTCGGTGCCGCCGCCGATGTTGTAGACCTCGCCGGCCCGGCCCCGGGTCCGCACCAGGTCGACACCCCGGCAGTGGTCGTCCACGTGCAGCCAGTCGCGTACGTTGCGCCCGTCGCCGTAGAGCGGCACGCTCAGCCCGTCCAGGAGGCGGGTGACGAACAGCGGCACGATCTTCTCGGGGAACTGGTGCGGGCCGTAGTTGTTCGAGCACCGGGTCACCCGTACGTCCAGGCCGTGGGTGCGGTGGTACGAGAGGGCCAGCAGGTCGGCCGAGGCCTTCGAGGCGGCGTAGGGGGAACTGGGCCGCAGCGGGTGCTCCTCGGTCGCGGAACCGGTGTCCACGGATCCGTAGACCTCGTCGGTGGACACGTGCACGAAGGGGCCCACGCCGTGCCTCAGGGCCGCGTCCAGGAGGGTCTGGGTGCCGACGACGTTGGTGAGGACGAAGTCCGCGGCGGCGTCGATCGAGCGGTCCACGTGCGACTCGGCGGCGAAGTGCACCACTTGGTCGGTCTCGGCCATCAGCTTGTCGACGAGTCCGGCGTCACGGATGTCCCCGTGCACGAAGTGCAGCCGGGGGTGACCCATTTCGAGGTTGGTGACGGTGCCCGCGTACGTGAGGGCGTCCAGCACCGTGATGTGCGGCGCTCCGGGGGCGTCGGAGGCGAGGAGCGTCCGGACGTACCGGGAGCCGATGAAGCCGGCGGCGCCGGTGACCAGGAGGTGCATGAACGGTGTGTCCCGTGTGGTCCGCGGCCGGGCGGTCTCAGTCCTCGCCGCGCACGATGTTCGACTCCTGGCCCGTTCGCGGCGCGCGGGGAACTCCGCGGTCCTCGACGGCGGGTATGCAGGTGCGCATGGCATCCCTGGCGCGCAGCCGACGGGCCTTCGACCAGCCCGTCTCCGGCCTCCGGACGACGATGTGCTCGCTGGTGTCCGTTCTCACGGTGTTTCATCCTCCTTGTTGTCCGTTGCCCACCTCCCTCGGGTCCCCGGGCACGACGCCGCGAAACACCGGGCGCACGGGCCACACGGCCGCTACGGGTCCCGTGTGGCGCGGGTCACCACTCGCGTGCCGCGTGCAGCAGGTGGTCCCGGACGAGGGGCACGTGCGGGTTGCCGAAGGCGCCGGGGCGGTGCACCAGGTAGGCGGTGTTGATCGGCGCGTCCTCGGGTTCGTCGAGCAGGGCGAGCGCGCCGGAGTCCAGTTCGGCGGCGCACAGGTACCGCGGCAGGACGCTGAACCCGGACCCTGCGGCGACCATGGCGACGACCGCCCGCAGGTCGGGGACGGAGACGGCGGCCCGGCAGGTCAGACGCCGGCCGAAGACGTGCCGCCAATAGCGGCGGACGATCGGGAGGTCCTCGGCATAGCTGATCAGGGGGACCTCGTGCAGGGCGCCGGGCCCCTCGGCGGCGAGGGCGGGCCGCAGCCGGCCGGCCAGGGCCGGGGCGGCGACCAGGACGAACTCCTCGTCCGCCAGGGGCACCGCGGACAGTCCGCGGCCGCGCGGACGGCTCGTGGCGATCACCAGGTCGTGCCGCCCGGCCCGCAGCTCGTCGAGGAGCGGGTCGGTCAGACCGGGACCCACCCGCAGCCGCACACCGTCGGCGACCAGGCCGGAGAGCGCGGGCAGGGCGCGGGTGGAGAGCAGTTCGGCGGGTCCGGCGAGGTGGACCGGCCCGGGCCGGGTGCGGCCGGTCGGGTCGTGCCCGGCGGCCGCCGCGAGCGCGTCGAGGGGCGCGGCGACCCGCGCGGCGAGTTCGTCGGCCACCGCGGTCGGGGCGACTCCGCGCGGCAGCCGCTCGAACAGTTCGCGGCCGGTCTGCCGCTCCAGGGCGCGCATCTGCGTGGTGACGGTCGGCTGGGACAGGCCGAGGAGCTGGGCCGCGGCCGTGAAGGACCCGGAGCGGTGGACCGCGAGGAAGGTCCGCAGCAGGTTGAGGTCGGGCGGCGCGGCGGCCGGGGTCGTGGCGCCGGCGGGGTCCGTCGCGTGGTCGCTGTGTCGCACGCCTGAACCCTACGGCGGCACGGCGGGATGCTGCCATACGGATTCCTATGGCTGTCATCGGCCGTGGCATTGGCGATGCGCAGGGCTCGGGTCCTAGTTTCGGACGCAGCGCCGCGTACGACGGATCGCGGCCCGTCCTTCCGGGAGACCCCACATGTCGAAGATCCTCTTTGTCCTCACCGGCGCCGACCACTGGACGCTGGCCGACGGCACCCGGCACCCGACGGGCTTCTGGGCGGAGGAGGCCGTCGCCCCGTACGAGGCGTTCACGGCCGCCGGTCACGAGGTCGTCGTGGCCACGCCGGGCGGGGTCGTGCCGCCCGTCGACCGGGCGTCGCTGGCACCCGAGGTCAACGGCGGCCAGGAGAACGCCGACCGGATCGCCCGCGCGCTGGAGGGCTTCACGGAGCTGCGGCACCCGCTGAGCCTCTCCGACGTCCGGCTGCGGGACTACGCGGCGGTCTTCTACCCCGGCGGCCACGGCCCCATGGAGGACCTGGCCGTCGACGCCGACTCCGGCCGGCTGCTGACCGAGGCGCTGCGTGCCGGGACCCCGCTCGGGGTGGTCTGCCACGGCCCGGCCGCGCTGCTGGCCGCCGTGGACGCCCAGGGGGCCAACGCCTTCGCGGGTCTGGAGGTGACCGCGTTCACCAACGAGGAGGAGACGCAGGGCGGTCTCGCGGAGCGGGCCTCGTGGCTGCTGGAGGACCGGCTCGGCCGGGCCGGGATCGTCGTCCGCGCGGCCGAGCCGTGGGCCCCGCACCTGGTCGCCGACCGGAACCTGGTCACCGGCCAGAACCCGGCGTCCGCCGCCCCGCTCGCCGAGGAGCTGCTGAAGCGGCTCGGCTGAACCGGCCGGGGACGCTCACGGGTTCAGCGGGATCTCGCTCCAGACCAGCTTGCCCCCGCCGACCGGCAGCGTCCCCCACGCCGCCGACATCGCCTCGACCAGGAGGATGCCGCGCCCGCCCGTGGCCTCCCAGCCGATGCTGGTCGGCTTGACCGGCGTACGCGGTGAGGCGTCGGCGACCGCCACCCGCATCCGGCCGCCGATCAGGGCGAGGTCGAGCCGGACCCGGCCGTCGGTGTGCACCAGGGCGTTGGTGACCAGCTCGGAGACGATCAGGAGCACCGCGTCGATGCCGTCGTCGGACACGCCCCAGGAGCGCAGGGTGCGCCGGGTGAAGCGGCGGGCGTGCCGCACGGCCTCCGGCAGCCGCCACACGGACCAGCTCTCCCGCAGCGGGCGCAGGGCCATGCCGTCGTAGCGCACCAGGAGCAGGGCGACGTCGTCGCTGCGCCGGGCGTTGCCGAGCAGCGCGTCGGCGACGAGCCCGAGGTGGGCGGGGTCCGACGCGGCCAGCGCGTGCGCGAACCGGTCCATGCCCTCGTCGATGTCGGCGTCGGGGGACTCCACGAGACCGTCGGTGGTGAGGGCGATCAGCGTGCCGGGCCGCAGCCGCAGCGGGCTCATCGGGAAGGCGGCCTGCGTCACCACGCCGAGTGGTGGGCCGCCGGGCACCTCGGCGATGTCCGTGCTGCCGTCGGGGTGGCGCAGCACCGGCGGCAGATGACCGGCCCGGACGCACCAGGCCGAGCCCTCCTCCATGTCGAGGTCGACGTAGACGCAGGTGGCGAAGAGGTCGGTCTCCATGCCCGTCAGCAGCCGGTTGGCGCGGGAAACCACCACGTCCGGCGGGTGGCCCTCGACGGCGTAGGCGCGCAGGGCGGTGCGCATCTGGCCCATCAGGGTGGCCGCGCCGGCGCTGTGGCCCTGGACGTCGCCGATCACGAGGGCGACGTGGTGGTCGGGCAGCGGGATGACGTCGTACCAGTCGCCGCCCAGTTCGAGCCCGGCCGTGCTGGGCAGGTACCGGGCGACGGCGACCGCGCCGGGCAGCTTGGGCAGCCGGCGCGGCAGCAGCTGGCGCTGGAGCATGCCGACGAGTTCGTGCTCGGCGTCGAAGGCGCGGGCACGGGTCAGGGCCTGTCCGGCGAGGCCGGCGGAGGCGGTGAGCAGGGCGCCTTCGTCGGGTCCGAAGTCGTGCGGGGTGTCCCAGCCGATCAGACAGGCGCCGGCCATGCGGCCGGCGGCGGGCAGCGGCAGTACGGCGAGGCCGCCGGGGCCGACGTCGGCGAGGGCGGGTTCCAGGTCGCCGGTGCCGGCGGGCCAGATCCGGGCGCGTCCCTCGCGCAGCGCGGCGGCGAGGGTGGGCATGGCCCGGACCGGCGCGTCCGGCCACTCGGTGCGCCACTCCAGCCGCCACAGCTCGGGCCAGGACTCCGGTTCGGGCGGGTCCAGGACGGTGACGACGAGCCGGTCGTTCTCCAGCTCGGCCAGGGCGATCCGGTCGGCGCGCAGCGGTCTGCGCAGGGCGGCGACCACGGCCTGGCCGACGTCGCGGACGGTGCCGGCGGTGGCCAGCGCGGCGGCGAGCCGCTGCACGCGGGCCACGTCGGTCACGTCCGGGCGCAGGGTGGAGGCGTCGGCCACGGTGCCGACCAGGCGGGTCGGACGCCCTTCGCCGCCGGGCAGCAGGCGTCCGCTCAGCCGGAGCCACTTCGGCGGGCCGGCCGGTTGCAGCACCCGGAACTCCAGCTCGCGTTCGCCGATGGTCATGTGGTCGGACTCGGTCACCGACATCAGGGACGGCAGGTCCTCCGGCACGGTGAGGCCGAGCAGCGTCTCCACCTTGCCGTCGAACTCGCCGGGGGCGAGGCCGAACAGACGCAGGATGCCGTCGCCGACCTCGACGCGGCCGGTGTCCATCGCCAGGCTGAAGGACTCCGGCAGCAGCTCCTCGTCCTCCTCGGCCTCCTCTGCCTCGGCCGGGGCGGGGCAGGTCAGTGCCTCGGCGACCAGTTCGAGGCAGGCCCGGTCCTCCGCGTCGAACCCATCGGGGCGCTCGGTCAGGGCGAGCAGGCAGCCGCCGCCGTCCCCGCGCACCGGCAGGGTGGCGAGGGAGAAGCCGCTGGAGGGCACGTGCCGCGACTCGGCCGATCCGGCGAACTCCTCGGGGCCGATCCACACCGCCTCGCCGCCGCGGTGGGCGTCGGCGACCGGGGAGCCGCCGGACGCCGGGTAGCTGTCGCGTACTCCGTACAGGGTCCGCGACACACCGGCCGAGGCGGACAGACAGAGCAGCTCGGGGTCGTCACCGGGGGTGTAGAGGGCGGCGAGGGAGGCGCCGGCGAAGACCAGCGCCTGTTCGAGGATCCGGCGGGGCCGCTCCTCCTGCTCCGGGCCGGACGCGATCGCCTTCAGGGCACCCTCGGCACGCAGCGTCCTCGATCCGCGTTCCGCAGCGCCCTGTCCGACCACCTCGCCATTACAGCGCTTACAGGACATTCGCGCAGCCCCTACGGCCCGGGGAGCGGCGAGCAAGGGGCCGAGGACGCGAAGTGCGGTCCGGTCCTCCCGCCGGAGGTCCGGACCGCCCGTCGGTGTGCGGTCAGCCGGTCAGGCCGGAGCCGTCGTCGGCCCCGACGCCCGCCCCGTCGTCGGAGCCGCCGACACCGGTGCCGGTACCGTCGCCCGCGTCACCGTCGCCCGCGTCCCCGGCACCCGCCTCACCACCGGCCTGCTCGCCGCCTGCCTCCTCACCGCCGACGGCGTCGCCGCCCCCGGCCTCCTCGCCGCCGGCCTCTTCACCGCCGGCCTGGTCGCCCGCGCCTCCCGCCGCGTCGCCGCCGAGGGTGGCGCCGACCGCCTCCAGGGCAGTGGTGACCGGCTGGAAGAACGTCTCGCCGCCGACCGTGCAGTCACCGCTGCCGCCGGAGGTCAGGCCGATCGCCTGTCCGTCCTGGGTGAACAGGGAGCCGCCGCTGTCGCCGGGCTCGGCGCAGACGTCGGTCTGTATGAGGCCCGTGACCGTGCCCTCGGGGTAGTTGACGGTGGCGTCCAGGCCGAGGACCTGACCGTCCGCCAGTCCGGTCGTGCTGCCCATGCGGAAGACCTGCTGACCGACCGTCGCCTCGGCGGCCTGGCCGATCGCGAGGGTCTGGTCGCCGAGATTGACCTCGCTCGGCGCCTCGGTCGCCGGGTCGTCGTACGTGACGAGGGCGAAGTCGCCCTCGCCCGGGAAGACCGCCTGGTCGACGGTGCCGATCGGCGCCCCGTCCTGGGCGTCGGACCACTGCTCGGTGGCGACCCCGCAGTGACCGGCCGTCAGGAAGGCCGGGGAGCCGTCGCCGGCGGTGACGTTGAAGCCGAGCGAGCAGCGCGCGCCGCCGCCGAAGATGGCGTCGCCGCCCGACACGAAGGTCCGGAAGGTGCCGGCGGACTTCTCCAGGGTGGCCATGCCGGAGCCGAGGCCCTGGACGGTGGACTCCAGCCTGTCCCACTTCTCGCCGGTGACGGTGGAGTCGGCGGTCACCAGGATCTTGTTGGTGCGGGGGTCGATCGCCCAGGAGGTGCCGGGGATGGTCGCCTCGGACTTCAGCGTCGACGCGCCGCCGCGCAGCTCGCCCATGCTGTTGTCGACCTCGCGGACGTCCGCGCCCGCCTTCTTCGCCTCCACGATGACCTGGTTGTTGTCGCCCGGTACGACGTTCACCACGAGCTGCTGCTCGCCGCTGTCGTAGTACGAGCCGGCGAAGGCGTCGCCCAGCATCCCGGCGAGTTGCGAGGCGAGATCCGACGCGTCCGCCGCCTTGAGGGTCCTCGGCGCCGCCGCGGCGTCCGAAGGCCCGCCGTCCTGCGAGGCGTTGGCGTTCGGGAGCAGGATGGCGGCCGCGCCGAGCGCCACCACACCGCCCGCCGCCATCGCGGCCCTGCGCTTCGGAATTCGCTTGTGACTCAACCTACTCGACCTCCTGGGACCGGGACGGTGCCGCGGTCCGGCAGCTGTTGGGGGGGCGCCCGGACGGCAGTTGGTACGCACGGACCCGGCGGGGCGTTCAGCCGGGCCCTCCGATCCCGCCCGGCCGGCACCCTCCGCGCCCGAGTCGACACGCACGGTGCCGATCACGGAGCGGAATCCCTGCTTCAGCGAATCTGCACATCGAATGCCCAACCCGGTCACCCCGGCTGGGGGATCTGCACAACCGCGCGGCGCCACCCACGCCTTTGGTGCGGGAGTGTCCCAATCGGCCCGGTGCGGGCAAGGGGTGGCGCGGGCCGATGTCGCCCGCGGTGTGAAGAAGTGGCCGCGAAGCCGTGCGCGCGCCTGCACCTTTGGGTGCCCCTTGGTCGCAAGAGCCCTGGTGGGAGGGGGTGAGTGATTGGAAGCCCGGACCGGCCGCATGCTTTGATCCATCGCACCGCGGGAGCCGCGGAGGCTCCGGAAACGGGCGTCCGGCTACCTGCGGTCGCGGCCGTCATCTGTCCCCAGAGGGGGCCGCTCCCCCCTTGTGAAATGGCTATACGAAGGGAAGTTCCATCATGAACTCCACCCCCCAGGTTGAGACCGTCGAGATCTCGGACGCGGACCTCGACAACGTCTCCGGCGGCCTGAACGTGAACGCCGTCGGCACCGTCACCGGCCTGGTGGACGGCATTGCCCCGGTTTCCGGTCTGCTCAACACGGCCGTCGGCACCGTCGAGGGTGTCACCGGCCTGAACACCGCCCCGGTCACCGGCCTGGTCGCCGGTCTCTGATCGGGCCCCTGTGCCGCTGAGTCCCGGAGCCACCCAGGCTCCGGGGCTTTTCGGCCGTTCCGCACAAGCATCTCCAGCCTCCGGGGCGTCCCCTCGCAGGCTTTCTCCGGGAATCACTGGGATACGTCCGCCGTGCAGTTCCGCCAGCAGGCCCTCTCCAAGCTCCAGTCACCGGAGGAACTAGACCTCCCGGTGCGTTTCGCCCGCCCGCAGGGCTGGCTGGTGCTGTCCGTGACCGTGGTCGCGATGGCCGCCGCGTCCGTGTGGGCGGTGGGCGGTTCGGTGACCTCCACCGTCGGCGCACCCGCCATCCTCACCCACGGGCAGGGCAGTTACCTCCTGCAGAGCCCCGTCTCGGGGCAGGTCACGGCGGTCCTCGCGCGCCCGGGCCAGCGGCTGGCCGCCGACTCCCCCGTGCTGAAGGTGCGTACCGCCGACGGCGAGAGCGTGGTCCGCACCGTCGACGCCGGACGGGTCAGCGCCCTCGCGGCGACCGTCGGACAGATCATCCGGACCGGCGCCAACGTCGCCTCCGTCGAGAAGGTCGCCGACCCCGGCGATCCGCTCTACGCCACCGTCTACGTACCGGCCGAGAAGGCCGCCGCGATCCCCGCGCACGCCTCCGTCGACCTGACCGTCCAGTCGGTGCCGACCCAGCAGTACGGCGTCCTGCACGGAGAGGTGAAGTCGGTGGACCGCTCCGCGCAGTCGGCGCAGACCATCTCCGCGTTCCTCGGGGACAGCCAGCTCGGCGAGCAGTTCACCGAGGACGGCAGGCCGGTCGCCGTGACGGTCCGTCTCGACACCTCCAAGTCCACGAAGAGCGGCTACGCGTGGTCGTCCGCCGACGGGCCGCCGTTCGAGCTGACCTCCATGACCATGGCGACCGGTTCCATCCGGCTCGCCGACCAGCGTCCCGTCGATTGGCTGCTGCCGTGAGCACCGCACAGGAGACCCGGGGACGGCGCCGGGCCGCTCCACCGGGGCGTGGCGCGCCCAGGAGCAGCGCGAAGACCGTCCGCACGCCCACCGTGCTCCAGATGGAGGCCGTCGAGTGCGGCGCCGCCTCCCTCGCGATGGTGCTCGGCCACTACGGCCGCCACGTCCCGCTGGAAGAGCTGCGTATCGCCTGCGGTGTCTCCCGCGACGGCTCGCGCGCCAGCAACCTGCTGAAGGCGGCGCGCGGTTACGGGCTGACGGCCAAGGGCATGCAGATGGACCTGGCCGCCCTCGCCGAGGTGACGACGCCGGCCATCCTGTTCTGGGAGTTCAACCACTACGTCGTCTACGACGGCATCGGGCGCCGCTTCGGCCGGCGCGGGGTGTTCATCAACGACCCGGGCAAGGGCCGCCGCTTCGTGACCCTTGAGGACTTCGACGGGTCCTTCACCGGGGTCGTGCTGACCATGGAGCCCGGCGAGGACTTCACCCGGGGCGGCCGCAAGCCCGGTGTGCTCGGCGCGATGCCCGCCCGTCTGCGCGGCACCGCGGGCACGCTGCCCGCCGCCGTGCTGGCGAGCCTGCTGCTGGTGGGGGTCGGGGCGGCGGTGCCCGCGCTCAGCCGTACCTACATCGACATGTTCCTGATCGGGAAACAGACCTCGCTGCTCGGCGTGCTGTTCGCCTCGATGGGGGCCTGCGTGCTGCTGACGGTGGTGCTGACCTGGCTCCAGCAGGCCAACCTGCTGCACGGCCGCATCATCTCCTCCACCCTCTCCAGCGCCCGCTTCCTGCGCCATCTGCTGCGGCTGCCGGTGACGTTCTTCTCCCAGCGCAGTCCGGCCGACCTGGTGCAGCGGCTCCAGTCCAACGACGCCGTCGCCGAGACGCTGGCCCGCGACCTCGCCGCCGCGGGCGTGGACGCGATCGTCGTCGTCCTGTACGCCGTGCTGCTGTACACCTACGACCCCCAGCTCACCTTCGTCGGCATCGGGGTGGCGCTGCTCAACATCCTCGCGATGCGGATCGTCATCCGGCTGCGCGCGACCCGTACGGCGAAGCTGCGGGCGGACACGGCCCGGCTGACCAACACCGCGTACACCGGCCTCCAGCTGATCGAGACGATGAAGGCGACCGGCGGCGAGGACGGCTACTTCCGCAAGTGGGCGGGGCAGCACGCCACCACCCTGGAGGAGCAGCAGCGGCTCGGGGTGCCGAGCGCCTGGCTGGGTGTGGTCGCGCCGACGCTGGCGACGGTCAACAGCGGGCTGATCCTGTGGATCGGCGGCATGCGGGCGGTCGAGGGGCACATCTCGGTCGGTCTGCTGGTCGCGTTCCAGGCGCTGGTGGTCCGCTTCACGGCCCCGCTGACCCGGCTGAACGGCGTCGCGGGCCGGATCCAGGACTTCGCGGCGGACGTGGCCCGGCTGAAGGACGTGGAGAACTTCCGGGCCGACCCGCTCTACGACCGTCCCGGCGGCGCCGACTCCACCCGGCGGCTGCGCGGGCAGGTCGAGCTGCAGAACGTCTCCTTCGGCTACAACCCGCTCGACAAGCCCCTGCTCACCGGCTTCGACCTGACCGTCGGGCCGGGGCAGCAGGTGGCCCTGGTGGGCGGCTCGGGCAGCGGCAAGTCCACGGTGTCCCGGCTGATCTCGGGCCTCTACGCCCCCTGGGACGGTGTGATCCGCATCGACGGGCAGCGGCTGGACGACATCCCGCGCGGGGCGCTGGCGTCCTCCGTCTCCTTCGTCGACCAGGACGTGTTCCTCTTCGAGGGCTCCGTGCGCGACAACATCGCCCTGTGGGACCCGTCGGTCCCCGACAGCGCGGTGGTGGACGCGCTCAAGGACGCCGCGCTGTACGACGTCGTCATGCGCCGGCCGGGCGGCATCCACAGCCCGGTCGAGCAGGACGGCCGCAACTTCTCCGGCGGGCAGCGCCAGCGGCTGGAGATCGCGCGGGCGCTGGTGCGCCGGCCGAGCATCCTCGTCCTGGACGAGGTGACCAGCGCGCTGGACGCGGAGACCGAGCAGGTCGTCATGGACAACCTGCGGCGGCGCGGCTGCGCCTGCGTGGTGATCGCGCACCGGCTCAGCACCGTGCGGGACAGCGACGAGATCGTCGTGCTGGCGCACGGCACGGTCGTGGAGCGCGGCCGGCACGAGGAGCTGGTGGCGCACGGCGGCGCCTACGCGGCCCTGGTCAGGGAGCGCTGAGATGACGACCGTGCACGAAGGGCAGGGCGACCTCGTCCTCGGGGCGCTCGGCTCGCTGGGCACCCGCGTGGACTGCGCCGGGTTCAACCGCCTCGACCTGGAGGGCCCCCAGGTGCTGTGGCTGGTGGCGTCCGGCGCGGTCGACCTGTTCGCGGTCGACGCCGGGGAGCAGGGCCACTGGCACCACCTCGGGCGTCTCGAGGCGGGCTCGGTGCTGCTCGGGCCGGTCGCCGGGCCGCAGCACACGCTGGTCGCGCGCCCGCTGCGGGACTGCGTGGTGCACCGCATCGGGCTGCGCGAGCTGTACCAGCCGGCGAACACGCAGACCTGGTCGTACGACGAGTACGGCAACCCCCAGTACGTGCCGCCGACGACGAGCCCGCTGGAGTACGCGCTCGCCCTGGGGGTGGGCCGGGGACTGACCGTGCTCTTCCAGGCGCCGATGGCCACCGAGCGGGCGACGGCGCCCACCGACGACGACGTGTTCTGGATGCAGGTGCCGCCGGGCAGCGTGCAGTACGGGGCGCTGTACGGCGAGGAGGCCGCCGCCGACCTGCTGATGGACCCGGCGCTGTGGCAGAGCCTGGTCGACCAGCAGCACCGGCTGCTGACCACGCTCGACCGCTGGATCGAGCAGCTGGAACGCACCCACGAGACCCGGACGGCGGCCGGCATCAAGGCCGGTGAGGCGGTGCGCGCGCAGGCCGACCGGACGCTGCTGGCCTCGATCGGCAAGCGGTCGGCCGGGCGCACCACGGCCGCCGACGCCGACGCCACGTACGCCGCGTGCAGGCTGGTCGCCGGTGCCGCCGGCATCGCGCTCGCCGAGCCCGCGCAGAACGGCACCGAGAGCGAGCGGCTCGATCCGGTGGAGCGCGTCGCCCTGGCCTCGCGCGTCCGCACCCGCGGCGTGCGGCTGGAGGACGGCTGGTGGCGGGACGACGTGGGTCCGCTGGTCGGGCACCGCACCCTGTCGGGGGCGCCGGTGGCGCTGCTGTGGCGGCGCGGCGGCTATGTGGCCGTGCATCCGGGGACCGGCCGGGAGACCCCGGTGGAGAGGGCGAACGCCGGGGAGTTCGAGCCGCGGGCGGTGATGTTCTACCGGCCGCTGCCGGAACGCCGGCTCAGTCCGCTGCGGCTGCTGCGGTTCTGTCTCCAGGGCACCCGCCGTGATCTGACCGGTCTGCTGCTCGCCGGTCTGGTGACGGTGGCGCTCGGCGCGCTGGTGCCGGTCGCGACCGGCAAGGTGCTCGGTGAGTTCGTGCCGAAGGCGCAGACCGGGCTGATCGTGCAGGTGTGTCTCGCGGTGATGCTGAGCAGCGTCGTCGCGGCGGCCTTCATGCTGATGCAGAACCTCACCATCCTGCGCCTCGAGGGCCGGATCGAGGCGACCCTCCAGCCCGCCGTGTGGGACAGGCTGCTGCGGCTGCCGACGAAGTTCTTCACCGAGCGGTCCACCGGCGAGCTGGCGAGCGCCGCCATGGGCATCAGCTCGATCCGCAGACTGCTGGCGGGCGTCGGTCCGACGGTGGCGCAGTCGGTGACCGTCGGGGCGATGAACCTGGGGCTGCTGCTCTGGTACAGCGTGCCGATGGCGCTCGCCGCGATCGGCATGCTGGTGGTCGTCGCCGGTGTCTTCCTGGCGCTCGGGCTGTGGCAGGTGCGCTGGCAGCGGCGGCTGGTCAAGCTCACCAACAAGCTGAACAACCAGGCGTTCCAGACGCTGCGCGGGCTGCCGAAACTGCGGGTGGCCGCCGCCGAGAACTACGCCTACGCGGCCTGGGCGGAACGCTTCGCGCACAGCCGCGAACTGCAGCAGCGGGCGGGACGGATCAAGAACCTCAACGCGGTGCTGGGCGCGGTGTACCTGCCGCTGTGCACGCTGCTGATGTTCATGCTCCTCGCCGGTCCGGCGCGCGGTTCGATGTCGGCGGCGGAGTTCCTGACCTTCAACGCCTCGGTGACGATGCTGCTGACCTCGGTCACCCAGCTGACCGGCTCCTTCGTGTCGGCGGTGGCCGCGCTGCCGCTGTTCGAGGAGATCCGTCCGGTGCTGGACGCGACACCCGAGGTGCGCACCGCCAGCACCCGTCCCGGGCCGCTGTCCGGGGGGATCGAGGCGCGGCGGCTGTCGTTCCGGTACACCGACGACGGGCCGCTGGTCCTGGACGACGTGTCCTTCGAGGTGCGGCCGGGCGAGTTCGTGGCGGTCGTCGGCCCCAGCGGGTGCGGCAAGTCGACCCTGCTGCGGCTGCTCATCGGCTTCGACCGGCCGCTGTCGGGCAGTGTCCTGTACGACGGACAGGACCTGGCCGCGCTGGACCAGTCGGCGGTACGGCGGCAGTGCGGGGTGGTGCTCCAGCACGCGCAGCCGTTCAACGGATCGATCCTGGACGTCATCTGCGGCACCGAGCCGTACACACCCGAGGAGGCGATGGCGGCGGCCGCGATGGCGGGGCTGGCGGAGGACATCAAGCGGATGCCGATGGGCCTGCACACCATCGTGTCGGGCAGCGGTGCCGTCTCCGGGGGCCAGCGGCAGCGGCTGATGATCGCGCAGGCGCTGATCCGCCGGCCGCGCATCCTCTTCTTCGACGAGGCGACCAGCGCCCTGGACAACGAGACGCAGCGCACCGTGATCGAGTCCACCAAGGCGCTCAACGCGACCCGGATCGTCATCGCGCACCGGCTGTCCACGGTGCTGGACGCCGACCGGGTGATCGTGATGGAGGACGGGAAGGTCGCCCAGCAGGGGCCGCCCGCCCAGCTGCTCGCGGACACCGGCGGCCGGCTGCACGAGCTGGTGCGGCGGCAGCTGGCCTGACCGGACCGGCCGGCGGGCCGCCCGGTTTCCGGTCGTACCGTCCCGGACCGCGTTGGACCGGCGCTCGGATGGGTACGTGGCCCCTCATGCGGATCAGCGTGGTGGATGTGGGGTCGAACACGGTCCGGCTCGTGGTGGCGGACGCGGAGGGCGGGGTGCCGCTGCCGGTGCACACCGAGAAGTGGCGACTGCGGCTGTCGGAGCAGGTCAAGCCGGGTGCACCGGTCCCGGAGGAGGCCGTGGAGCGGCTGGTGGCGGCGGTGGCCGACGCGAGCCGGACCGCGGCCCGGTGGGGGGCGCCGGACCCGCCGGCCTTCGCGACCGCCGTGGTGCGTGCCGCGCCGAACCGCCAGGAGGTGCTGCGCGCCGTGCGCGCCCGCACCGGCGTGGCCCTGTGCACCCTGCCCGGCGAGGTGGAGGCGGAGCTGACGTTCCTCGGGGCCCGGCGCTGGATGGGCTGGCGGGCCGGGCCGCTCGCGCTGCTGGACATCGGCGGCGGCTCGCTGGAGGTCGCCTTCGGGCGCGGCCGGCTGCCCGGCTTCGTGGCCTCGCTGCCCCTGGGCGCGGCGCGGCTCACCCACGAGTTCCTGGCGGGCGGCCAGGACCCGGCGTCGCCGGAGCAGATCAGGGCGCTGCGTCGCAAGGTCCGGCATCAGCTGCGGGACGTCGCGGCGCGGATCCGCTGGGAGGGCCCGCGCACCGCGGTGGCCACATCCCGGACCTTTCAGCAGTTGGGGCGGCTGTGCGGTGCCTCGCCGGGCCGGCACGGGCCGTTCGTGGAGCGGCGGATGCGCTGCGCGGACCTCGGGGACGCCGTCGGCCGGCTGGCCGCCCTGTCCGCGGCGGAGCGGTCCCGGCTGCCCGGCATCTCCGCACCGCGGGCCGCGCAGAGCGTGGCCGGGGCGGTGGTCGGGCACACCGCCATGAAGCTCACCGGAGTGGACGCGGTCACGCTGTGTCCCTGGGCGATCCGCGAGGGCATCCTGCTGCGCCACATCGAGGAGGGCCCGTCCTGGTGGAAGGAGGTCGTCCGCCTCAGTGACGAGGCAGCGGCCCCGCCACCGGGGCCGCTGCACCTCGCGTCCACGCCGGGCTGACCGCGGTCCAGGTGCCACGCAGGTCTCCGGGGGTACTCGCGGCGCATGGAGTACGACCACGAAGGACCACTGCTTCCGACGGCCCGGGGCCCACTCTCCGCGGCCGTCGGCGCGTACCTCCTCGGGACCGGGCCACTGCCCGGACCGGAGGAGGCCGCCGCCGCTCAGGCGTACGGCGACGATCTCCAGCTCGCGCTGTACCAGTGCTACGAGCTGCACTACCGGGGATTCGCGGGTGTGTCCCCGGGCCTGGAGTGGGATCCGGACCTGCTGCGCACCCGGGCAGCGCTGGAGCAGAACTTCCTCACCGCCCTGCGGGCCGACACGCCGGTCCACGACAGCGTGGAAGAGGCGATCGGGGCACTGCTGGTCGAGCCCGTGCACGGGGAGGGCGTCAGCCATTTCCTGCGCGACGAGGGAGAGTTGTGGCAGCTGCGGGAGTACGCGGCCCAGCGCTCCCTGTACCACCTCAAGGAGGCCGACCCGCACGCCTGGGTGCTGCCGCGGCTGTGGGGGCGCGCGAAGGCGGCGATGGCGGCGGTCGAGTTCGACGAGTACGGCGGCGGCCGCGCCGACCGGGTGCACGCCCGTCTGTTCGCCGACCTGATGACGGACCTGGGACTGGACACGGCGTACGGCCGCCATCTCGACGCGGCCTCGGCCGAGTGCCTGGTCACGGTGAACATGATGTCGCTGTTCGGGCTGCACCGGTCGCTGCGCGGCGCCCTGGTGGGTCATTTCGCGGCGGTGGAGATCACGTCCTCCCCCGGCTCCCGGCGGCTCGCGGAGGCGATGCGCCGCACCGGCGCCGGGCCGGCCGCCGAGCACTTCTACGACGAGCACGTCGAGGCGGACGCGGTGCACGAGCAGATCGTGCGGCACGAGGTGATCGACGGCCTGCTGGAGCAGGAACCGCACCTCGCGGCGGACGTCGTGTTCGGCATCGACGCCACCGGGCACGTCGAGGACCGCTTCGGCGTCCGGCTGCTGGACGACTGGCGGGCCGGACGGTCGTCGCTGGTCGTCCCGCTTCCCGAGCCGGATGGTGAGCATTCCGGAATTTCTTTTATTTCATGACCAAACGGGTACCTGGCTCGCGTGAATTTCATGGTGCTGCCGGGCGTCTACGCCCCTCAGGAGGACACCGCCCTGCTGGCCGCTGCGCTGTCGGGCGAGCCGCTGCCCCCGGGCGCGGCGGTGCTCGACGTGGGGACCGGCACCGGGGCGCTCGCGCTGGCCGCTGCGGTGCGGGGCGGACGGGTGACCGCGGTGGACGTGTCGTGGCGCGCGGTGTGGGCCGCGCGGCTCAACGCCGCCCGGGCGGGGCTGCGGATCCGGGTCCTGCACGGCAATCTCTTCACGCCGGTGCACGGCGCGTCGTTCGACCTCGTCCTGGCCAATCCGCCGTACGTGCCGGCACCGGCCGCCGGGCGTCGCCCGCGCGGTGCGGCCCGGGCCTGGGACGCGGGCCACGACGGGCGGATGGTCCTGGACCGGATCTGCCGCGAGGTACCCGGCCTGCTGCGGCCCGGCGGAGTACTGCTGCTCGTGCAGTCGGGGCTCAGTGATCCCGGCCGCACCGTCGCTCTGCTGCGCGAGGCGGGGCTGAAGGCCGCGGTGGTCCGGCGGCGGCGGATCGCGTTCGGTCCGGTGGTGCGCGGCCGGGAGCGCTGGCTGCGGCAGCGCGGGCTGCTGTCCCTGGCCGAGAACGAGGAGGAACTGGTGGTCGTCCGTGCCGAACTCCCCGTCTGACGACGCCGGTACGCCCCGTGCCGCTCGCCGGGTCAAGGTCCAGCGGCGGGGGCCGCTCCTGGTGGAGGGCCCGGTGGAGGTGGAAATGGAGGACGGCACGACGGTGTTCTCCGACCGCTTCCGGGTCGCGCTGTGCACCTGCCGGCGCAGCCGGCGCTTCCCCTGGTGCGACACCAGCCACCGCGCCAGATCCGCCGGGCCCGGTGACGGGCCGACGGCGGACTGAGTCCCGTCGTGACGCTCGCTCGTACCGGGAGGACGGCGGACGGCCCCACTCCGTCCGCCGTCCCCGGTGCGGGACCGCGGGCCCGTACGGTGGCGCTCGCACTCCCCAGTAGCGAGCAACCGGTCACGCCGCACGGGCCGGGCGGCCCCGGTCCCTCAGAACGTGAAGACGCTCGCGCTGCCCGCGTTCTTCACGCACTCGTTGGCGAAGGTCCGCTCGTAGGAGAGGCGCCGGCCCTGCCAGACTCCGTCGACGGTGACGGTCACGGGGGCGTACTCCCGCGTGCACATCACCCCGTCGGCGGCGGACAGGGCGTCGAAGTCGCCACCGGCGTGGCGGAGTTCGGCGCAGGCCGCGCCGGCCGCGGGGTGGGTCCCGGTGGCCGTCGGGGCGCAGGTGAGAGTGACCGCGCGGAGCGGTGAAGTGGTGGCAGCGCTCTCTCCGTGACCCACCGTCAGCACCAGGGCCGAGGGGGCGTAGAGCGACGCGGGGGCGGGGGCCGGGGAGGCGAGAGACGCCCCGGCGAGGGGCCCGCAGACGGCGGTGGCCGTCAGGCCCAGAGTCGCTGCCCAGCGCGCGGTGTTCCGCATTGTGTGCATCCTTCCGCTCTTTCGAGGGTGTTGATGCCGGCCCGGCTCGGTTGGTGCCGGAACGGCGAGCGCGAGTCTGCCGAGTCCGGCACCGAAACTCATCTCGACCCCCTGGATTTCGGTAACCTTGCGTATTGAATCAGTGGCTCGAAGTCACAGAATTCGAACGTTCCAAGTCCGGAACAGTGCGGTTCTTGATCGGTTCTTGAGGCTTGAACTGGCCGAATGGCGTGATCCACGCGTTCGCCAATCGGCCTGAAACACCCCTGAAACATGCCCGTTCACCCTGGCGGACGGCCTCGGCATACCAGCGAGTACGGTGCTGGCGACGCGAACTCGACGACGAGAGGCGACGCGGGATGGCCAAGCACTGGGCGGACTTCCAGTACGAGATCTATCTGAACGGCATGACGGGGGCCGTGCCGAGGCTCCCCACCGACCTGACCCGGCTGGAGGAGCTGGCCGAGCACCGGCTGGGCCCCGGCCCCGTCGGGTACGTCGCCGGCAGCGCGGGGGACGGCAGCACCGCACGCGCCAACCGGGCGGCGCTGGACCGGCGGCGGATCGTCCCGCGCATGCTGCGGGACGTGCACGAGCGCGACCTCTCGGTCGAGGTGCTGGGGCGGCCGCTGCCGGCGCCGCTGGCGCTGGCCCCGGTGGGCGTCCTGTCGATCATGCACCCGGACGCGGAGCCGGCGGCGGCCCGGGCCGCCGCCGGGCAGGGCGTGCCGTACATCCTGTCCTCGGCGTCCAGCACGCCCTTGGAGCAGGTGGCCGAGGCGATGGGCGACGCCGAGCGCTGGTTCCAGCTGTACTGGCCCAAGGACCGCGAGGTGGCCCGCAGTTTCCTGGACCGGGCGAAGGCGGCCGGGTACGGCGCGCTGTTCGTCACGCTGGACACACCGCTGCTGTCCTGGCGCCCGCGCGATCTCGACCGGGCGTATCTGCCGTTCCTGCACGGGGTGGGCACCGCCAACTACTTCTCCGACCCGGCGTTCCGGGCGGGTCTGGCCAAGCCGGTGCACGAGGATCCGAACGCGGCGGTGATGCATTTCGTCGGCATGTTCTCCGACCCCGCCAAGTCCTGGCCGGACCTGGCGTTCCTGCGGGAGAACTGGGACGGGCCGATCGTCCTCAAGGGCGTCCTGCACCCGGACGACGCCCGGCTCGCCGCCGACGCCGGAATGGACGGTGTGGTGGTGTCCAACCACGGCGGCCGCCAGGTGGCCGGCGCGGTCGCGGCGGCCGACGCGCTGCCCCGGGTGGCTGAGGCGGTCGGCGACCGGCTCACCGTGCTCTTCGACA
Source organism: Streptomyces sp. NPDC058985 (assembly GCF_042740985.1). Taxonomy (NCBI): domain Bacteria; kingdom Bacillati; phylum Actinomycetota; class Actinomycetes; order Kitasatosporales; family Streptomycetaceae; genus Streptomyces; species Streptomyces sp. NPDC058985. The sequence continues at coordinate 68,007 of NZ_JBHYJX010000025.1, forward strand.
GCGGCGTCCGCACCGGCGACGACGTCTTCAAGGCGCTCGCGCTCGGCGCCCGCGCGGTGCTCCTCGGCCGCCCCTACGTCTACGGCCTGGGCCTGGACGGACAGGCGGGCGTCGAGCACGTCGTCCGCTGCCTGCTCGCCGAACTCGACCTCACCCTGGCCCTGTCCGGCCACGCCTCCCCGACGACCCCCGGCCCGGACGACCTCGTGGAAGGCCCGGTGTAGCGCGACCGCGCAACCTTTGCGCCGGCATTACGGAGGGACGGCCCGGCGGCCACCGGCCTCGGCGACCGCCACACCACCCGCGCGAGGCGCACCCCGACGGCGCCGGGCCGCACGGCCACGCCCGGCCACGGCCAACTCGGCAGCGGCCGGCCTCGCCCACACCCGGCACCACCGGGCGCCGCGGGCTCAGTCGCCGGCCAGTTCCACCGAGCGGGCGGCCGGGCCGTCGGTGCGGGCGATCGACAGGGAGCCCTCCGCCGTCGGCAGCGGGTCGCCGCGCCAGCGCTGGATGTCCGAGCCGTCGTGCAGCTTGACCACGACGTCGGCACCGGGTGCGACGGTGGTGGCGGCGAGGGCGAGCTGCCGCTCCCGGCGCGGGATCAGCCGCCCCCGGTCGGTCAGGTCGTACCGGACGTCGTCGCCCCGCTCGGTGCCGTCGTCGGCGCAGGTACCGAGAATGACGACTCCGGCGTCCGCCTGCGAGTCCAGACACAGCCCCGGGTCGGCGACGCTGCGCAGCAGCCCGTCGTCCTCGTAGGTCCACTGCTGGGTCCACGCCTCGGAGCACGCCGCCAGGCGGGCGCCCGTCCCGGCCTTCGGCTCGCCCCGGACGTCCAGGCACAGGTCGGCGCCCACGTTCCGCAGCCGGGTCCGGTCGGCGCCGGCGGGCAGCCCGGCCGCGCCGGGCGGTTCGGGACGGCTGGTGGCGGACGTCTCGCCGTCGCCGCCGACGGCACTGGTGGAGGCGGCCGGATCGGCGCCGCCGCCGTCGTACGACCACACACTGACCACCAGCACGATGGCCAGCACACCGGCGGAGGCGGCGCCGAGCTGCCGGAGCGGCGACCGGCCGGAACCGGGGCGGCCCGGGGCCCGGCGCACGGGGACGGGGATGCGGGCCAGCAGCCCGGTGCGTGAGCCCCGGTGCCGGGCGGCGCCCTTGGCCAGGCCGCCCAGGGTGGTCCGGCAGGGACGGGAGTCGAGATAGCGCCGGGCTCCCCAGCCGAGCACCGCTTCGGCGATCAGCGTGCCCAGTTCCCGCTCGAAGTGGCCGAGTTGATCGGCCGCGTGACGGCAGTGGCGGCAGTCCACCAGATGCTTGCGGACATCCGGCAGCAGGGCGCCGCCCCGGCGGATCGGCACGTCGAGGAGGCGGCTGTGGAAGCGGCAGTCCTGGCTCGGCGCGAGCTGCCTGTGGGCGTGCAGACAACCCTCGCGGAATTTCTCACGCGCTTGTTCGAGGGTGGCCGACGCGGTGTCGGTATCCATGCCGAGCAGACCGGCCGGGACACTTATGGACTCGCCTTCGACCTCCGTGTGCCACAGCAAACAACGGGCCGGTCCGGGAAGGGAGGAGAATGCCCGCGCGGCCAGGGTCCGATTTTCCGGGGTCAGGGACTTCGCCGCCAGCATGCCGCGTCCGCCGGCGGGCTTGAGCAACTGCGGCAGCACACCGGAGGTGTCCGGGTCGGCGGCCCACTGGCGGACCGTGTCGCGGACGGCGACCAGCAGGCGCGGACGCAGTGCGGTGGCCGGCTCGCCCTCGGCGAGACGGTCCAGCACCCGGTGCCAGGCGGCAGCCGTGACCATGGCGGTGACCTGTGTCGACGTGGCGAGGCAGATGGTCGCGTAGTCGTGCGCGGGCTGCCAGTGGCGTGCCATCAGCAGCGCGGCTACCCGGGCGGCCTCGTTCTCCGGGCCGTCCCGGAGCCGCGCGGCCAGCAACTCGTCGGACTCCCCGGGGTCCCCGCCCGGGGGCGGGTACGCGGGACGAGGGGGGTGGGGGGTGGGCACTGAGATGTTCCTTCCCACGCGCTGCGACTCAGACGTTCCGATCGCCGAAAAGGGACCCCGGATTGGTGTGGACCTTTTCGGCGCGGTGTGGGGAGCGTGAATTCGCCATGGCGAAATCGAACCTGGTCTGTCAAAGCGCGTGCGAGACCCGGCCTTTACCCCCCGCACGGGTGCTTCACTCTCGCACAAACCACTCATGGTCAACAAGGCGAGCGGGCAACATCGGCCCGCCTTTGAAAGAAGGTCAGATTCCGTCGCAACTCATGAAACGCGCAACGACTTTCCGTATTCTCCGCGCGCGCGTGCGAACCCCGGGTCAGATCTGCCAGGAGCGCAGCCGGTCCGCCGCGCCGTAGACGTCGGCCTTGCCGGACATCAGGTCGCGCGCGAGGTCGACCAGGGCGCCGTAGGGCGGGTCGATGCCGGTACCGGCGGCGAACATGTAGGCCACCGCCGTCGCGCAGGCGAAGCGCGCGTTGGCCGAGGGCAGCGGCTTGAGTACGGCGAGGGTGTGCAGCAGCGCGGCGGCCCGCCAGGCCGGGTCGGAGTCCACCCCGAGGCGGGGCGGGTCCACGCGGTGCCGGGCGACGGCGGCCACCAGCGCGGAGAAGTCGTTGACCGTGGGCTGCTCCGGCAGCACTTCCTCGTGGCGCTGAAGCAGCCACGGCACGTCGATGTGCAGGACCGGGGCCATGGGTCAGGCGGCCCGCCCCTCGCCCCGGACGGGCGGTGGTTCGTCGTCGGGAAAGGCGGCCGCGAATTCGTCGGCGTGGGCCGAGAAGAACCGGCGGAACGCCTCCGCCCCCTCCTGCAGTGCACGGTGCCGGGCTATGTCGGCGGCGGCCGCGTCCCTGACGAGCGCCTTCATCGACGTACCGCGTTCCTTGGCGATCTGCCGCAGGTCCTCGAGCTCGCGGTCGCTGAACTCCACGTTCAGAGCTGGCATGCCCCCACGGTACCGCTCCGGTACTGACCCGTAAATAGACCCAGGTCAGAGCCACAGGGAGTCGGTACCGCGAGGGTCAGCGGGCGGTCAGCCCTGGTCCGCCACGAAGGAGGCCATCCGGGCCAGCGCGGCGTTCCAGTTGATGGTGTGCTCGTTGGTCGACCAGGACTGGATGTCGTCGATGAAGCAGAACTGGCCGACGCAGCCCTGGAGTTTGCTCTGCGCGTAGGGGTCCTGAATGCTCGAGTTCGGCCCGCCGGAGAGGGTGCCGTCGGGCGGTTCCGGCAGCGCGGGGTCGAGCTGGTGGGCGTACCAGCGGCTGTGCTGGTTGTGCGCGTTGACCTCGCCGTAGCCGGTGACGTACGACATGTTCAGCGCGTTGCGGCCCAGGACGTAGTCCATGCTCTGGACGGCGCCGTCACGGTACTTGGAGCCGCCGGTGATGTCGTAGGCGGTGGCGAGGACGACGGCGTTGTTCAGGACCTGGTGACTGGAGCCCCAGTCGTACAGGTTGCCGTCGGGCGCGTAGGGCATGCCGTACGGGTGCGCCCGCAGGGTCGCCAGGTAGCCGTCGGCGCCGCGGACGACGGACCTGCGCACCTCGTCGCGGCCGGGGAGCCGGTTCGGGACGGTCGCCAGGTCCAGCCGGGCGGCGGCCGCCGTGCGCGCCCAGTCGAAGCCGGTCGGGCCGAAGATGTCGGCGGTGTGGACCGGGGAGTTCAGCACGTACTCCTTGAAGTCCCGCTCCCCGGTGGTCAGGTACAGCTCGGCCGCGGCCCAGTAGAACTCGTCGTCGACCCGGCTGTCGGGGTAGGCGCCGCCGCCGATGCCGTCGCTCTCGTCGGCGAGCACGTCCGGGTGGGCCAGCGCCGCCGCCCAGGCGGTGCGGGCGGCGTCCAGCGCCTTCGCGGCGAAGTCCCGGTCGTAGGAGCGGTACAGGCGGGCCGCCTGTGCGGCCGTCGCCGCCAGGTTCAGGGTCGCCGCGGTGGTCGGCGGGTGGAGCTCACGCTTCTGCGGGTCGTCGCTCGGCAGCAGCGGCAGCCCGGTCCACTGCTCGTCGTGGATCTTGTGATGGGCCATGCCGGCCAGCGGCTGCCCCTCGGGTACCTGCATCTTCAGCAGGAACTCCAGTTCCCAGCGGGCCTCGTCGAGGACGTCCGGCACCTCGTTGCCGCTCTCGGGGATGTCGAGGGTCCCGTCACCGAGCTTCGAGGGTTCCCCGGTCCGGGCGTGCAGCGAGCGCTCGTACGTGCTCAGCAGCTCCCAGGTGGAAATGCCGCCGTTGACGACGTACTTGCCGTGGTCGCCGGCGTCGTACCAGCCGCCGGAGACGTCGAGGCTGTAGTCGCACACGCCGGGCTGGCAGGGCACCTCGGTGTCGCCCTGGTTGGGTGCCACGCCCACGTGCCCGGCGGGGCGGCCGTAGCCGGGGCGGAGTTCGTCGCTGATGGCGAGGCCGCTGCGCTGCGTGTAGTAGTACTTCGCGGAGTCGGTGCGCAGCCGCTGGTAGGCGGCCGTGCCGATGTCGAAGGGGCGGCTGGTCTCGCCGTCTGCGGTCAGCGTGTAGCCCTCGCCGCGCTTCTTGTGGCGGCCGAAGTCGATCGAGTGGACGTTCTGTCCGGAGGAGGCGTCCACGCCGCGCGGCGTGGAGCGGCCGTGGGCGACGACCCGGCCGCCGGCGTCCTTGAGCTGCCAGGGCAGGGCGGCGGTCGCGTCGGTGACGAGGGTGGCGTTCTTCGGTCCGGCGGGCAGGTAGCCGACCTGGTTGACGCGGACCCGTGGTCCGGTGTCGGGGACGTGCGGCTCGGGCTCCACACCGCCCAGCAGGGACACGTCGTCCACGCAGAACCGCCAGGCGTCGGGCGTGCCGCCGAGCTGGAAGCCGACCTGGCCCTGGGTGGTGTCGACGGGCGAGGTGAAGGTGTACGCGTAGGTGTCGCCGGAGACGCTGAGCTGCGGGCTGACCTCGTAGTACGTGTCGTACGGGTCTACCGACAGGCCGACGATCGCGCGGACCACGTGGTCGGCGGGCGTGCCGGTCGCGGTGAAGGAGAACCGGTACGACTCCCCCGCGACCAGGGTGATGTCGTTCTGGCCGATCGCGGCGTCCCAGCGGTTGACGGTGCCGCCGGGCGCGTCGGCGCACAGCCGGCCGTCGGACACGGCCGCCGTGACGTTGCTGCCGGCCCACCAGGATGCGGTGCCGTTGTCGAAGGTGCCGTTGCTGACCTGCTCGGTCTCGTCGGCCCCGGCCGGCGCGGCGGGCAGCGCGGTGACGGCCGCCGCCAGCAGGGCCGTCAGGGAGATGAGCGCGGTTCTGCGTCTTTTCACGTCCGGGCTCCTCGGGGGAGGTGGCGCTCACTGTGATGGGAGCGCTCCCAAATGCGGTCGCAGGCCATGCTTGTGGCAGACATGACATGCCGTCAACGGTCCGGACGGGACTGGTTTTCCGTCCGGACCGGCGCGCGGCGGCTCAGACGGCGGGCGCCTCCAGGAGACTGACGCGGATGGCGCCCCGCGCCTGACCGGGGTGCCGGCTGGTCAGCGTGAGACGGACGCCCGAGCCCCGTACCGCGTCGAAGGTGACCACGGTGGGCGTGTCGGACGACGTGGCCCAGTCGGTCTCGACGCCCTCGGCCGCCCGCCAGACGCCGCCGTCCCGGACGGCGACCTCGACGGCGGCGGGCAGGCTGTGCGCGTCGTCGACGGTGAAGGAGACCTCGATCCGGCCGTAGCGGCGGGTGCGGCCGTGGGCGAGCGAGATCCAGTCCTCGGGGCGGGCGCCGTCGAAGGCGGGCAGCAGGGCGGTGGCCGCCTTGCGGAAGCCGTTGGACCAGCCGGTCGCGGGGTCGCCGTCGATCATGGCGGCGGGGAGGGTGCCGGGGCGGCCGGAGTAGCTCGCGTCCGCGTGCGGGTGGTCCACGGGCGCGGGGTGCTCGGGGCGGAACCCGGGCGCGGGTGTGGTCGCCGGGTCCGGCGCGCGCCGGGCGCCCACGGCCGTCGTGCCCGTGCGCAGGCCGTGCGCGCGGGCGGTCACCCGCAGCACGCCGGGCCGGGTGCCGGAGCGCACGATGGCCAGCGCTTTGCCGTGGAAGGCGGTGCGGGTTGTGGCCTGGTAGCGCTCGGCGCTCTCCTGGCGGCCGTTGTCGAGTCCGGCCAGTGAGCCGCCCTCGACGTCGAAGGTGATCAGGTGCTCGGCGCCGGGCACCAGCACGCCGTGCCGGTCGACCACCTCGGCGGTCACGAAGACCAGGGACCGGCCGTCGGCGGCGACGGTCTCGCGGTCCGGGGTGAGGCGGACGGCGTGTGCCGCCCGGGCGGTGCGCAGGACGTCGGTGGCGACCGTCCTGCCCCCGCGCCGGGCGACGGCCTTCAGCTCGCCCGGCTCGAAGGGCACCCGCCAGGTCAGGTGGAGCTTGCCGGCGCTGCCGGTGGGGCTGGTGTAACTGCCCGGGTAGGGGCCGTCGGTGAAGGTCTTGTCGTCGCCGGTGGCCTCGGTGGTCTCCAGGTACGTCCGGCCGTCGGCGGTCCGCTTGGTGTCGAACCGGCGGGTGCCGAGGGACCGCCCGTTCAGGAACAGCTCGACGGTGTCCACGTTGGCGTACGCCCAGACCTCCACGGTGTCGCCCTCGCGGTGGTTCCAGGTCTCCGGCAGCAGGTGGACCATGGGCTCGTCCGTCCACTGGCTGCGGAACAGGTGGTACATGTCCTTCGGGAAGCCGGCGGTGTCGACCGCGCCGAAGAAGGACGCCTTGACCGGGAAGACGTCGTACGGCGTGGGTTCCCCGATGTAGTCGATCCCGGACCACAGGAACTGGCCGGCGAACCACCTGCGGTCCCGGTCCTTCTTGTGGCCGTACTCGCCGCTCATGGTCCACGAGGCGAGGTTGTTGTCGTAGGACGAGGTGGCCCGGCGTCCCGGGGTGTGGTTCTCGCCGGTGTTCAGGTGCTCCGGCTCCTGGTAGGTGCCGCGCGTGGAGGTCTCGGACGAGGACTCGGACTCGAAGAGGAAGAGGTGCGGGTAGGCCGCGTGCAGGTCGTCGACGGACTTGGCGGTGTTGTAGTTGAGGCCCAGTCCGTCCAGCTTGGCCAGCATCAGGTCGGCCGGGGAGCCCTTGGCCGGCATCCCGCGGTATTTGTCGGAGCCGATGACGAGCGGCCGGGTGGCGTCGGCGGCCCGGATCGCGTCGATGATCCGGTCGGCCATGGCGAGTCCGGCGGTGGAGGTGGAGTCGGGGACCTCGTTGCCGATCGACCACATGACGACGGCGGGCGAGTTGCGGGCCGCGAGCACCATCTCGGTCGCGTCGTGCTCGCACCACTCGTCGAAGAAGCGGCCGTAGTCGTAGGGGTTCTTGCCGGTGCGCCAGCAGTCGAAGGCCTCCACCAGCATCACGATGCCCAGTTCCTCGCAGACCTCGATCATCTCGGGCGAGGGCGGGTTGTGGGAGGTGCGGAAGGCGTTGACGCCCATCGACTTCATGATCGTCATCTGGCGGCGGACCGCGTCGGCGCTGACGGCGGCGCCGAGTGCGCCGAGGTCGTGGTGGAGGTCGACGCCCTTGATCTTGGCGTACCTCCCGTTGAGGTGGAAGCCCTCCTCTGGGTCGACGCGGCAGGTGCGGATGCCGAAGGGGGTGCGGTAGGTGTCGACGGTCCGGCCGGCGACGCGCAGTTCGGTGTGCAGGGTGTACCGGTGCGGGTCCGCGAAGTCCCAGGTCCGGGGGTGGGTGACGGTGAGTTCGTGGGTCTCGCTCGCCTCGTCGGTCACCCGGGCCGTGGAGGCGGCCCGGGCCACCGTGCGTCCGTCGGCGTCCTCGACCGACGACCTGACCTCGACCTCGCGCGCGGCGCCCGAGGTGTTGACGACGGCCGTCTCCACCCGGACGACGGCGCGTTCCGCGCTCACCCCGGGCGTGGTGACGTACGTGCCCCAGCGCCGTACGTGCACGGGCTCGGTGACCACGAGGCGGGCCTCGCGGTAGATGCCGCTGCCGGAGTACCAGCGGCTGCTCGGCAGCCGGTTGCGCACCTGCACCGCGAGGACGTTCTCGGTGCGGCCGTCGGTGTGCACCAGGTCGGTCAGGTCGAGGGCGAATCCGGTGTAGCCGTAGGGGTGACGGCCGGCCTCCCGGCCGTTGCAGTGGACGCGGGCGTCCATGTACACGCCGTCGAACTCGACCGAGATCCGCTTGCCGGCCAGGGCGGGCGGCAGGGTGAAGGCGAGCCGGTACCAGCCGAGGCCGCCCGGCAGGAAACCGGTCCCGCTGGTGGTGCCGTGCTCGGTGGTGGGCGTCTGTTCGATGCTCCAGTCGTGCGGGACGGCGACCTCCCGCCACGCCGCGTCGTCGTACGCGGGGTCGGCGGGGGCGGTGGAACCGCCTACGGAACCGTCGGGATCGGCGAGCCAGAAGCGCCAGCCGTCGCGCAGGGCGACGGTCCGGCGGCCCGGGGCGCCGCCCGTCGCGTCCGCGGCCGACGCCGTGGGGGCGGCGAGGACCGCTCCGGCCGCGGGCGTGGCCGCGGAGGCGATCAGTACCGATCTGCGCGTGACCGTCATGACGCATCTCCCTCATCGGGGCCCAGAAGTACTCACAACTCATCGTGACCAAACAGATTCTGACGTCCCGGCATACGCGCTCGTCAAGGCCACGGAAAGCACTTTCTGTCGCGGGCCTCCCCACCCGCCCGGTGACCCCCGCGGCCATGGAGTCGTGTGGGCCCGGTGGTTCGGGTCCGCACGAGGCCCGGACGCACTAGGCTGGGAAGAAGGTGACACGCTGTTCACCGTGGGTGTGCGCAATGGAGTGGCGACGATGAGTCCGGTCAACCCGTTCGACGATGCCGCCACCGCCCGCGTCGTAGTCGACGACTCCGGCACCCTGCGGGAGTGGAACGAGGGCGCCCGCCTGCTGCTCGGCCACCCCGCCGCCGACGTCGTCGGACGCCCCGCCGCCACGCTGCTGGCCGACGGCGCCGAGCCAACTCCCCCCGGGCGCGACGACGACCAGTGGAGCGGCACCCTGGCGCTGCGGCACCGGGACGGGCACACCGTGTCGGTGTGGGTGCTCGCCCACCGCAGACCGCCGCAGGACGGCTCGCCGGGCACCTGGCTCGCCGTGGCAGCCCTGGAGGCGGGCCCCGAACCGGCCGACGACCCGCTGGTCAGAGCGGCGCTGACGCAGTCACCCTGCGCCATGATGATCTTCGACGACCGGCTCCTGCTGCGCGGTGTCAACGACGCGATGGCACAGCTGGTGGGACTGCCGCAGCACCGGCTGCGCGGCCTGCGGGCGACCGACATCAGCAGCCGCCGGCAGAACAGCGAACTCGAACGGCACATGCGGCGGGTCCTGGAGTCCGGCCGCCGGTCCGACATGCAGACCCACCTCAGGGCCGTCGGCGAGAGCCGCGCCCACGCGTGGAACGCCCGGGTCGCACCCCTGACCGCCCCGGACGGCCGCGTGATCGGCGTCTGCGTGAGCGCCCACGACTTCACCGAGCAGCACCTCGCCCGGGAGCGGCTGCAACTGGTCAACGAGGCCAGCGTGCGCATCGGCAGCACCCTCGACGTCACTCGTACGGCACAGGAACTGGCGGACGTGTGCGTGCCCGCGCTGGCCGACTTCGTCACCGTCGACCTGCTGGACCCGCGCGAGAACGGCGGCGAGCCCGCCACCGTGCTCGAACCGCCGGTGGCCCTGCGCAGGACGGCCCAGCGGTCGGTCACCCCGGACCACCCGCCGGCCGTGGCCGAGACCGGCGAACTGGACGTCTACCCGGCCGGTTCGCCGCAGGCCGAGTGCCTGCTCTCGGGGCAGGCGATCGTGGCCTCGGAGACCTTCGGCGACCTCGAACACTGGCTGGAGTGGGACCCGGTGCGGCTCCAGCGGGTGCGGGAGTTCGGCGTCCACTCCGTGATGTCGGTGCCGCTCCAGGCCCGCGGCACCACCCTCGGCGTGGCGGTCTTCACCCGGTTCCGGCGCCCCTACCCGTTCACCCACGACGACGTGCTGCTGGCCGAGGAGGTCAGCGCCCGCGCCGCCGTCTGCGTCGACAACGCCCGCCGCTACTCCCGCGAGCGCGAGGCCACGCTGACCCTCCAGCGCAGCCTGCTCCCCCGGTGGCTGCCGCCCACCGCAGCGGTGGAGGCGGCCTCCCGCTACCTGCCGGCCGCCCGCGCGGGGGTCGGCGGCGACTGGTTCGACGTCATCCCGCTCTCCGGGATGCGGGTGGCCGTGGTCGTCGGGGACGTCGTGGGCCACGGCATCCAGGCGTCGGCGACGATGGGCCGGCTGCGCACCGCCGTGCGCACCCTCGCCGACATCGACCTGACGCCCGAGGAACTGCTCACCCACCTCGACGACCTGGTGGTCCGGCTCTCCGAGGAGTCCGGCGAGGACAGCGCGGGCGAGGTCGGCGCCACCTGCCTGTACGCGGTGTACGACCCGGTCTCGCGGCAGTGCGCCCTGGCCCGGGCCGGGCATCCGGCGCCCGTGCTGGTGCCGCCCGACGGACCGCCCCGGCTGGTCGAGCTGCCCTCGGGGCCGCCGCTGGGCGTGGACGGGCTGCCGTTCGAGTCGGCCGAGCTGGAGCTGCGCGAGGGCAGCGTGCTGGCGCTCTACACCGACGGCCTGGTCGAGAGCCGGGACCGGGACGCCGACGCCGGCCAGTCGCTGCTCCGCGAGGCGCTGTCAGCCCCCGCCGACTCCCTGGACGTCGCCTGCGACCGCGTGCTGCGCACCCTGCTCCCGTCGGGCAGCGCGGCCGACGACGTGGCACTGCTGCTGGCCCGCACCCGAGGGCTGCCCGCCGGACAGGTCGCCACCTGGGACATCCCCGCCGACCCCTCGCTGGTCGCCCCGGTGCGCAAGCAGGTCCTCGAACAGCTGTCCACCTGGGGTCTGCTGGAGGCGTCCTTCACCGCCGAACTGGTGGTGAGCGAGCTGGTGACCAACGCCATCCGGTACGGCTCCCCGCCCATCCGGCTGCGGCTGATCCACGACGCGGCCACGCTGATCTGCGAGGTCTCCGACACCAGCCACACCGCGCCCCACCTGCGCCGGGCCAAGACCTGGGACGAGGGCGGGCGCGGCCTGCTCCTGGTGGCCCAGCTCACCCAGCGCTGGGGCAGCCGGCACACGACCGACGGCAAGACGATCTGGGCGGAGCTGGGGCTGCTCGACGAGGAATGAAGCCCCCGTTTCCCGGGCGGTGTGACGGGACACTCGCCAGGAACAGGGCGTACGGCGCCGCGTCGGGCCACGCCCTGCGCGATACCTGACGGGAGTGTGGAAAGCGATGGCGAACACGTCCCAGCCGCTGCGCCGGACGGCCCTGCTCGCGAGCGGGGTCGCGCTTGTCGGCCTGCTGAGCGCCTGCGGCACCGAGAGCGGTACGTCGGGCACCCCGCAGCCCGCCGGGTCCGCCCGCACGACCGGTACGGACCCCGGGGCCGAGACGGACCGCGGTACCGCGACCGACAGCGCGCCCGCGGTCGGCGCCGCGCCGAGCGACACCGCGGGGTCGGCCTCCGCCTCGGGCCGTACCGACGGCCGCTGCCACACCTCCGAGCTGCGCGCCACGGTCGGCCGCGTCGACCCGGGCGCCGGGCAGCGGAACTTCCCGGTCGTGCTGACCAACACCGCCGACCGCACCTGCACGCTGTACGGCCACCCCGGCGCCGCCTTCGTGGACGCGTCCGGCAAGCAGCTGGGCCCGGACCCGGAACGCACGCCCGCCTCCCCTCGCGCCGTCACGCTGACGCCGGGCGAGAGCGCCTGGGCCGGGCTGTCGTTCTCCAGCCCGCAGGTCAGCGGCGCCCGCACGGCCACCCCGGCGGCGCTGCTCGTCACCCCGCCGGACGAGCACGACCCCCTCAAAGTGAAGTGGACGGCCGGCGAGGTCCCGGTGGGCGGCGACGAGTCGTCGGTCTCCGTCACCGCCCTGGAGGCGGGCACGGGCCCCTGAGGCAACCCGTGCCGGTATCAGTGGCCGGCGATCGGGTGGGGCGCGTAGGGGCGCTCCAGCTCCTCGGTCTCCTTCTCACTGAGCGTCAGTTCCACCGCTGCCACGGCGTCGTCGAGGTGCCCCGCCTTCGACGCGCCGACGATCGGCGCGGTCACCGTGTCCTGGTGCAGCAGCCAGGCGAGGGCGACCTGGGCGCGCGGAACTCCGCGCTCGCCCGCGATGCGGGTGACGGCCTCGACCACGGCCCGGTCGCCCTCCTGGTAGAGGGTGCTGCCGAAGTTGTCGGTGGCGCTGCGCTCGGTGGCGGTGTCCCAGTCGCGGGTGAGCCGGCCGCGCGCCAGCGGGCTCCAGGGCAGCACGCCGACCCCCTGGTCCGCGCAGAGGGGCAGCATCTCGCGCTCCTCCTCGCGGTAGACGAGGTTGTAGTGGTTCTGCATCGACACGAACCTCGTCCAGCCGTGCCGCTCGGCGGTGTACTGCATCTTGGAGAACTGCCAGGCGTACATCGAACTGGCCCCGATGTACCGGGCCTTGCCCGCCTTCACCACGTCGTGCAGGGCCTCCATCGTCTCCTCGACCGGGGTGTCCGGGTCGTAGCGGTGGATCTGGTAGAGGTCGACGTAGTCGGTGCCCAGCCGCCGGAGGCTGTGGTCGATCTCCGTCATGATGGCCTTGCGGGACAGCCCGGCGCCGTTGGGTCCGGGCCGCATCCGGCCGTTGACCTTGGTCGCGAGCACGATGTCGTCGCGGCGGGCGAAGTCGCGCAGCGCCTTGCCGACGATCTCCTCGCTGGTGCCGTCGGAGTAGACGTTGGCGGTGTCGAAGAAGGTGATGCCGGCCTCCAGCGCCCGCCGGACGAGCGGGCGCGAGGCCTCCTCGTCCAGCGTCCACTCGTGCGTGCCGCGGTCCGGGACTCCGTACGTCATGCAGCCCAGGCAGATCCGCGACACGTCCAGGCCCGTCGAACCGAGCTTCACGTACTGCATCGTTGCTGCTCCTGTCTTCCGGATCATCCGTACCAGGGCGAGCGTACGTCTTCGCGCGCGCTCGAACCCCGGCCCCCGACAGGCCGCCGTCAGCGCCCTGAGGTGGGACGCCGCCTGGCAGACGGCCTCCGGTGTCAGGATCTCGCACCCACCGGCGTGGACGGGACGGCATCGTCCTGTCCACGATCCACAGGTGATCCCCGGCCCGCACGGGCACGGTGTCAGTCCACCCGCTCCGACACGGTGATGGCGCCGACGGGGCACGCGCGGGCGGCCTCCCGCACCAGGGCGCTGCCGCCCCCGTCCTCCCGGCCGGGGCGGAGCGCGCTGTAGCCGTCGTCGTCCTGGGTGAAGACCTCCGGGGCCGTCAGGGCGCACTGCCCCGCCCCGATGCAGGTGTTCTCGTCGATGGCGATGTGCATGTGCGGGCCCTCCTACCAGGCCACGGGGAGTTCCAGCATCCCCTGGATGGTGTCGCCGGGCTTGAAGGGAATCTCCTCCGCCGGGGCGGCCAGGCGCAGTTCGGGCAGCCGCTCGAAGAGGCTGCGCAGGGCGATCTCCAGCTCGGCGCGGGCCAGGTTCTGGCCCAGGCACTGGTGGATGCCGAACCCGAAGGCGACGTGATGGCGGGCCGGACGGTGCCAGTCCAGGGTGTCCGGCTCGGGGTAGACCGTCTCGTCCCGGTTGATGACGGAGGTGGCGAAGACGACCCCGTCACCGGCCCGGATGGTCTGCCCCGCCACCTCGATGTCCTCGACGGCCGTCCGGAGCAGTCCGTCGGCGATCGAGAGCACCCGCATGAGTTCCTCGACGGCGCCGGGCAGAAGCCCGGGATCCGCGCGCAGTTCGGCCAGACGTCCGGGGTTCCGCAGGAGCGTGAAGGTGCCCAGGGAGATCATGTTGGCGGTGGTCTCGTGGCCGGCGACCAGCAGGATGACCGCGAAGGCGATCAACTGGTCACGGTCCAGGGCCCCTTCGCTCAGCTGCTGCCGGACCAGGTCGTCCAGCAGACCCTCGCCGGGCTCCTCGCGCTTGCGGTCGACCAATTCCCCCAGGTACGACTCCAGTCGGCCGCGCGCCTCGAGGGTGTCCTCGGGCCGGGGGCCGCGCAGCAGCCGGCGGGACTGCTCCTCGAAGAAGTCGTGGTCGGCGTAGGGGACCCCGAGCAGCGCGCAGATCACCATCGAGGGCACCGGCAGCGCGAAGGCCGGCACCAGGTCGGCGGGCGGGCCCTGCGCGATCATCGCGTCGAGCCGTTCGTCGACGATCTCCTGGATGCGCGGGCGCATGGCGGCGGCGCGCTTGAGGGTGAACTCCGGGATCACCCTCTTGCGTTGGGCACGGTGTTCCGGGTCGTCGACGCCGAGCAGGGCGGGACTGCGCCCCCGTACTGCGGTGAGCCGTGCCGAGGTGGCGGGGAAGCCGTCGCGGGTGCGGTCGGTCGACAGCCGCTGGTCGGCCAGCAGCCGGCGGGCGGTGGTGTGGCCGGTGACGAGCCAGACGGGGCGGCCGTCGAAGAGGGTGACGCGGGCCAGCGGACGGGTGGCGCGCAGCGGGTCGTAGGCGGCGGGCGGGTGGTAGGGACAGGTCCGGTCCTGCGGAAAGCCGACGGGGTGCGTCGTGTCCGTGTCCGTCGTGTCCGTGTCCGTCATGGGAGACCTCGCAGACGAAGAGTGCGTCGTACCGCTCTTCATTAGATGCCTCGGGCATCTATGCGGCGACGCCAAGTTCGGCCAGATCGGTGACGGTGACGGACTGGCCGGGGATCACCGGGTGCATGGCGCCACTCGGGCCCCGCGGGGCCGGGCGCGCCCTGTGCGTGGCGCGATCGGGCCGCCCGGGGGCGCCGACCGCCCGCCGGATCTGGCCGGGCGGCAAGGTGCCCGGTGGTCCGGGGCAGGATGCGGTATGGATGGAACGGGTCCGCACCGGTCGGTGACGTACACCGGGCCGGTCGGCCCGGCGATGCGACCGAGCGACTGAGCGACTGAGCGACGACGGAACGGATGCACACATGCCTCTGGACGGCGAGTACGAACCCAGCCCGACGAAGTGGGTGCGCGAACAGGTCGAGCTGTACGAGAGCTCGGGCGGCACCAAGGGCACGACCCTGCAGAACACGGGCCTGCCCGTGATCGTGCTGACCACCCGGGGCGCCAAGAGCGGGAAGATCCGCAAGACGCCGCTGATGCGGGTCGAGCAGGACGGCACGTACGCCGTGGTGGCCTCCCTGGGCGGCGCCCCCAAGCACCCGGTCTGGTACTTCAACGTGAAGGCCGACCCCCAGGTGGAACTGCAGGACGGCCCGGTGCGGCGCGACATGACGGCCCGTGAGGTCACCGGCGTGGAGAAGGCCGAGTGGTGGGAGCGTGCGGTCGCGGCGTATCCGCCGTACGCCGACTACCAGAAGAAGACGGACCGGGAGATCCCCGTCTTCGTCCTGGAGCCGGCCGACGGAAGCTGATCCGGGCGCACCGGATTCCCGGCGACGGCGTGCATGGAGCGCCGGGTTCCGGGCAGCCGAGGGTCAGGCCCCGCCGCGTTCCCCCGTCGCGGCGGGGCTTTCCGCTGCCTCGCGCGCGGGGCGGTCGGTGACGTCCAGGAAGATCTCCCCGGCTTCGGGAACGGTGTGGGCGATCGAGCGCTTGATGCGCACCGCGACCTCCTCCACCCGTTCGCTGTCCATGCCCGGCATCAGGTCGACGCGCGCGGCCACCAGAGTGGAATCGAGACCGGTCTTCATGGTGAACAGCGCCTCGACGGTGTCGATCTCCGGCTGGGCCTCCAGCAGGGCGCAGATCCGGCCGCTGGCCTCGGGGTCGGCGGCCTCGCCGATCAGCTGGTCGCGGGCCTCGCGGCCCAGCCGGTAGGCGACGTACACGAGCAGCCCGCCGATCGCGAGCGAGGCGCAGGCCTCCCAGACCACCTGGCCGGTGACCATGTGCAGGACCATGCCGGTCATGGCGAGGGTCACCCCGAGCACCGCGGTGCCGTCCTCGGCGACGACCGTGCGCAGGGCCGGGTCGCGCAGCCCGGTGGCGATGCCACCCTGGCCCCGTACCTGGTACAGGGCCCGCAGCAGGGAGCCGCCCTCGGCGAGCAGGGCGACGCCGAGCACGACCAGTCCGGCCACGTAGCCGCCCAG
This sequence comes from Streptomyces sp. NPDC058985, assembly GCF_042740985.1. Taxonomy (NCBI): domain Bacteria; kingdom Bacillati; phylum Actinomycetota; class Actinomycetes; order Kitasatosporales; family Streptomycetaceae; genus Streptomyces; species Streptomyces sp. NPDC058985. The sequence continues at coordinate 84,072 of NZ_JBHYJX010000025.1, forward strand.
TTCCTCGTCGGCGCCGGTGCGCAGCGCCTCGATGCCCTGATAGAAGGAGAAGCAGCCGCCCATCACGAAGATGCCGACGGCGGCGAGGAGGGACCAGAAGAAGCGTTCCTTGCCGTAACCGAAGGGGTGCCTGCGGTCGGCGGGGCGGCGGCTGCGGCGCAGGGCGGCGAGGAGGAAGACCTCGTTCATGCTGTCCGCCACCGAGTGCGCGGCCTCCGACAGCAGCGCGGGCGATCCCGCGAGGAACCCGCCGATCGCCTTGGCGACGGCGATCACCAGGTTGGCCGCGAGGGCGACCAGCACCGTGACGCGTGTCTTGCGGTCCGCCTTCGTCTCCGCGCTCACGTCCCCTCCCTCACTGCCGTCCCCGTCCTTCCCGTAGTCCACTCGGCCGCCCTCGCGGCCCGGCTTCTCCTGCGCGGCTGTCCCAGTCACGAAGGGCCGAATGCCCGTGGCGGCAGCACTCACACCCCGCCTTGTGGGTGGCCCACCAGTGCCGACGGCCGAAAACGGGGAACGCGTCCACCAGGGCACCCGGAAGACTGGAGGCAGGCCCATGAGCGGTGACGGCGGCACGTCGGGCAACAGCGGGTACGGCAGGAAGCCGTTCAAGCGGTCCAAGAGCCACTTCGCGGACCGGATCACCGCGGACGGCCGCGACGGCTGGCCGGTGGAGTCCGGCCGGTACCGCCTGGTGGTCAGCCGAGCCTGTCCGTGGGCGAGCCGGGCCCTGGTCTCGCGGCGGCTGCTCGGTCTCGAGGACGCCCTGTCGCTGGCGGTCACCGATCCGGTCCAGGACGACCGCAGCTGGCGGTTCACGCTGGACCCGGACGGCCGCGACCCGGTCCTCGGCATCCGCTACCTGAGCGAGGCCTACGACCGGCGGGAGACCGGCTATCCGGGCGGGGTGAGTGTTCCCGCGATCGTGGACGTGCCCACCGGGGCGCTGGTCACCAACGACTACCAGCGGATCACCCTGGACCTCGCCACCGAGTGGACCTCGCTGCACCGGCCGGGCGCGCCCGACCTGTATCCCGAGTCGCGGCGCGACGAGATCGACGAGGTGATGGCCGGCGTCTACGAGGACGTCAACAACGGCGTGTACCGGGCGGGCTTCGCGACCGGCCAGGAGGAGTACGAGGCCGCGTGCGCGGGCGTGTTCCGGCGGCTTGAGCAGTTGGCGCCCCGGCTGGAGCGGCAGCGCTACCTGGTCGGTGACACCGTCACCGAGGCCGACATCCGGCTGTTCACGACGCTGGTCCGGTTCGACGCCGTCTACCACGGCCACTTCAAGTGCAACCGCTGGAAGCTGGCGGAGCACCCGGTGCTGTGGGGGTACGTCCGCGACCTGTTCCAGACGCCCGGGTTCGGGGACACCGTCGACTTCGACCACATCAAGCGCCACTACTACCAGGTGCACACCGGCATCAATCCGACGGCGATCGTGCCCCTGGGCCCGGACCTCGCCGGCTGGCTCACGCCCCACCGCCGGGAGGAGCTGGGCGGGCGGCCGTTCGGTGACGGCACCGCGCCGGGGCCCGTCCGGGCCGACGAGGAGGTGCCGGTACCGGGCCGGCCCTGACCCTTCCGCACCCACACCACGCACCCCACGCAAGGAGAGATACGCATGGCGAAGCCCAAGAAGAAGAAGCTCCCGCTCGCCTACAAGCCCGTCGGGTTCGCGCTCGGCTGGGTGGGCGGCACGCTGGCCGGGATGGCGTTCCAGAAGACCTGGAAGCTGATCCGGCACGAGGACGACGCGCCCGACGCGCTGGACCCGGACCGCGGCTGGGGCGAGATCCTGCTGGCCGCCGCGATCCAGGGCGCCATCTTCGCGGCGGTGCGCAGTGCCGTGGACCGTACGGGCGCCAAGGCCATCGAGCGCTCGACCGGTGTGTGGCCGGTCGACAAGGGCGGACGGGACTGACGCCTCGCAGTCCCCTCCTCCCCCGCTCCCCGCGACGGCGCCCGGCAGGCTGTGGTCAGCCCTGCTTGGGTGCCGTCGGCGCGGCGGCCAGGCGCACGGTGAAGGAGTGCCCCGCCGGGTCGGAGAAGCCGCGCTCCTCGAGCGGACCGACCGCGTCCTTCGCCTCCACGGGGCGTCCGCCGAGCCCCACGATCGCCCGCTCGGCCTCGTCCAGCTCCGCCACCACGAAGTCCAGGTGGACCTGGAGCGAGTTCTCGGGGCGGGGCCAGCTCGGCGGGGTCGCGTTGACGTCCCGCCGGAAGGCCATGCGGAAGCCGCGCGGGCCCTCGATCTCGACCCGGTTGGCGGACACCTCGGTCTCTTCCGCCCCCAGCAGGCCCTTGTAGAACTCGGCGAGCTTCTCGGGCTCGGCGCAGTCGAGTACCACGACGCCCGCGTTGACCGTTGCCATGTCTCCTCCGAAGGATTCCGGGCGCGGGGCCGACGTGCTCCGTGCCCTCTACCTAGCGGATATCCCGGCGGCGCCGATTCAGTCGGCGGCGGGCTCCTGACGCGGCGTCATGGCTGTCCGGGGCCGACGGCTCCCCCTGCCTGCCCGGGCATCCGGATGCCGTGCCGCCGCGGGAATGTCACGATCTCGTCGGAGGTTGCAGACCGTGCCCCTGGAACCGCTCCCTATCTGCGAGGTTCTCGATGAACACCATGCGCGCCATCGGCCAGGACGTCCTCGGCGGACCCGAGGTCCTGAAGGAAGTACGTCCTCCGCGCCCCGAGCCGCGCCCGAACGAGGTGCTGGTGCGGGTGCGCGCCGCCGGAGTGAACCCGACCGACTGGAAGCACCGGGCGAACGGCGGCTTCCTCGGTGAGCCGCCCTTCGTGCTGGGCTGGGACGTCTCGGGCACGGTGGAGGCGGTGGGGATCGGCGTGGCCGCCTTCGCGCCCGGCGACGAGGTCTTCGGCATGCTCTCGTACCCCTTCGGCCACGGCTCCCACGCGGAGTACGTCACCGCTCCCGCACGCACCTTCACGCACAAGCCGGCCGGGATCGACCACGTCCAGGCGGGCGCGCTCCCCCTGGTCTCGCTGACGGCGTGGCAGGCGCTGGTGGAGCGGGCCGACGTCCGGCCGGGACAGCGGGTGCTGATCCACGCGGCGGCCGGCGGTGTGGGCCATGTGGCGGTACAGATCGCCAAGGCGCGGGGCGCCCATGTGATCGGCACCGCCAGCGCGGGCAAGCACGAGTTCCTGCGCTCTCTGGGCGCGGACGAGACCGTGGACTACCGGGAGACGGACTTCACCGAGGCGGTGAAGGACGTGGACGTCGTGCTGGACACGATCGGCGGCGACACGTCCCTGCGGTCGCTGCGCGTACTGCGCCCCGGCGGGGTGGTGGTCTCGATCCTGCCGGTCGGGTCGGACGAGTTCTTCGAGGAGGCCGGACGGCTCGGCGTGCGCGCGGTGCGGATGCTGGTGGACGCCGACCGGGCCGACATGGAGTCGGTCGCGGCCCTGGTCGAGGCGGGGAAGCTGAAGGCCACCGTCGAGAAGACGTTCCCGCTGGCCGAGGCGGCCGAGGCGCACGCGCTCGGCGAGACCGGCCGCACCACGGGCAAGCTCGTTCTCGTTGTCGACTGATCGACTGATCGACCGATCGACCCGGCTGTGAGTTTCGATGACATATGTCAATCGAACATGCTCAGATTCGCTCGATCGGGGTAACTTTTCGTGCGGGCTGGCTGGTTGAGCCCTCCGGAAGCAGGCCGGAAACAGGCCAGAACAAGCTGGAGGCAGGTTTCGTGCGGCAGGAATCGGCGTCGCCCACCCGGCATCTGCGCGTGCGCCACGACCGCGGGCACACGGTGCTTGAGTTCCACGGCGAGATCGACATCGCGTCGGCCGCGGAGATCACGCCCCACCTGGACCGGGAGACCCGGCGCCCCGGCGCCCGGGTCGTCCTGGACCTCGGCGGGATCGAGTTCTTCGACTGCTCCGGCCTGCGGCTGCTCCACCGGGCCCGCGGCCAGGTGCTCGACGGGGGCGGGCAGGTGCACCTGGTGTGCGCCCACCCGCTGACCCTGCGGATGCTGCGGATCACCGGCCTGACCCGGCTGCTGCCGCCCTTGCCGACGCTGGACGAGGTGCTGGGCGTCAGCCTGCCGGCCGCGCGTCGAACAGGGCGCTGACCGACTCGCCGTTGTGGATGCGGCGCACGGCCTCGGCGAGTGCCGGGGCGATGGACAGGATCCGCAGCTTGTCCGTGTGATCGTCGACCGGCACCGGCACGGTGTTGGTGCACACGATCTCCAGCACGTCCGGCTGCTCGCTGAGCCGCCCCAGCGCACCGGCCGCGAAGAGCCCGTGCGTGCAGGCGAGGCGGATGGTGCGCGGACCCGACTCCCTCAGCCGGTCCAGGAGTTCCAGCACCGTGCTGCCCTTGGCGATCTCGTCGTCGAGCACGATGACGTCCCGCCCGGCGACGTCCCCGATCACGGTGCTGATGCTGACCCGGTCGTCGGCGTACCGCTGCTTGGCGCCGGCCGCCACCCGGGCGCCGAGCATCCGGGCGAACGCGGCGGCCTCCTTGGCGTTGCCCAGGTCCGGCGAGACGACGGTGGTGCGGGACAGGTCGTACTGCCGGAAGTGCGCGGCCAGTTCCCGCAGCGCGTGCAGGTGGTCGACCGGGACCGGGAAGAAGCCGTGCACCTGGGGGGAGTGGAGGGTCATCGCGAGGACCCGGCCCGCGCCGGCCGCCACCAGCAGATCGGCGACCAGGCGACCGCCCAGGGAGATGCGCGGGGCGTCCTTCTTGTCGGAGCGGGCGTAGGAGTAGTGGGGCATGACGACGGTGATGCGGCCGGCCGACGCGCCCCGGGCCGCGTCGCACATCAGCAGCAGCTCGACCAGATGCTCCTGGACCGGCTTGACCAGCGGCTGGACCAGGAAGACGTCCCGCTCCCGGCAGTTGGCCAGGAGCTGCACCTCCAGGCAGTCGTTGGCGAACCGGCTGACCCGGGTGGGGCTGAGCGGCACCCCCAGCTGTGCGCAGACCTCCTCGGCCAGCTCGGGATGGGCACTACCGCTGAACACGGCGATGTCTCGCACGGACCGCTCCTCGCGTGATCCTGTCCGGCCGGGATCCTCAGCTTACGGAAATCCGGTTGCGCCGGCCCGGGCGGCCGACGGCATCATGGCGCCGTCCGTTTCTCCCAGGTCCCTCGGACCTCTCAGGTCAGGATCCCCCGCATGCGCCGACTCCTCGGAATCCCCCAGTGCCCCTTCCGGCCCACGGTTCCCGAGGACGCGACCACGCATGCACCCCACGCACACCCTGAACATCGGCATCCTGGCCCACGTCGACGCCGGTAAGACCAGCCTCACCGAACGGCTGCTCTTCGACCACGGCGCGGTCGACCGGCTCGGCAGCGTCGACGCCGGTGACACCCGTACGGACGACGGCGGAATCGAGCGCCGCCGCGGCATCACCATCCGCTCCGCCGTCGCGGCCTTCACCGTCGGCGACACGCAGGTCAACCTGATCGACACCCCGGGACACTCCGACTTCGTCGCCGAGGTCGAGCGGGCCCTGGAGGTGCTCGACGGCGCGGTGCTGCTGCTCTCCGCCGTGGAGGGCGTGCAGGCGCGGACCCGCGTGCTGCTGCGCACCCTGCGGCGGCTGCAGCTGCCCACGCTCGTGTTCGTCAACAAGGTCGACCGGGCCGGGGCGCGGCCCGAGGGCCTGCTCGACGACGTGCGGCGCCTGCTGACTGAGCACGTCGCGCCGCTGACGGTCGTGACGGGCGCGGGCACCGCCGGCGCCCGGGTCGTGGCCCGCCCGCCGGACGAGCGGACCGCCGAGGCGCTCGCCGAGGTCGATCCGGACATCCTGGCCGCCCTGGTGGACGGGCCCGCGCCGACGCCGCACGCTCTCGGCACGGCCCTCGCCGCCCGCACCGCCGACGGCTCCTTCCACCCGCTGTACCACGGCTCCGCGCTCGGCGGTCAGGGTGTCGCCGAGCTGGTGGAGGGCCTGGTCTCACTGGTCCCGGCGGCCACCGCACCGGCACCGGCCGCCTCCGCGGCGCCGCGCGGCACGGTCTTCGCCGTGCGCCCGGAGCCCGGTGGCGGGCGCACGGCGTACCTGCGGCTGTACGACGGTGAGGTGCGCCCGCGCGGGCGGCTGACGTTCCTGCGGCGCGAGGCCGACGGCCGGACCACCGAGGTCCCCGGCCGGGTGACCCGCCTCGACGTCGTCGGCGGGGGCGCCACGCTCACCGCCGGGAACATCGCCGCGCTCACCGTGCCGGGCGGCCTGCGCGTCGGCGACCGGCTCGGCGACCTCACCGACCGCGCGCCGCAGTTCGCGGCACCGACGCTGCAGACCCTGGTCCGGGCGCGGCGCCCGGAGCAGGCGGCGCCACTGCGCTCCGCGCTGCTCGCGCTGGCCGACCAGGACCCGCTGCTGCACGCCCGCCCGGCGGCGTCCGGCGCGACGGCCCTGCTGCTGTACGGCGAGGTCCAGATGGAGGTGCTGGCGGCGACGCTGGCCGAGGACTTCGGCGTCGAGGCGGAGTTCACGCCCGGCCGGGTGCGGTTTCTGGAGCGCCCGGCCGGGACGGGTGAGGCGGCGGAGGAGATGCCGTGGCTCGACCACACCCGGTACTGGGCGACCGTCGGACTGCGGGTCGAGCCGGGTCCGCGCGGCTCCGGCGTGGTGTTCGCGTACGAGACGGAGCTGGGCGCGCTCCCCCGCGCCTTCCACCAGGCGGTGGAGGAGAGCGTCCACGCCACGCTGCTGACCGGGCCGGCCGGGGCGGCGGTCACCGACTGCCGGGTGACGCTGATCCGCTCCGGTTTCTGCTCGCCGGTCAGCACCGCCGCCGACTTCCGCGGGCTGACGCCGATCGTGCTGCGCCGCGCCCTGCGCCGGGCGGGGACCGTGCTCTACGAGCCGTACCACGCCTTCGAGGCGGAGATCCCGCCGGACGCGCTGGCCGCCGTGACGGCCCGGCTCGCCGCGCTGGGTGCCGACTTCACCGGCACGACGGGCGGCGACCCCGCCTGGATCCTCACCGGCGAGCTGCCGGCCCGGCGGGTCCGGGAGGCCGAACTGCGACTGCCGGGACTCACCCACGGGGAGGCGGTGTGGTCGTCCCGGCCCTGCGCGGACCGCCCGCTGAAGCGGCAGCACTGAGCCGTCGTACGCCCCGCCCGTGCCCCCGTCCCCTGCCCGTGTCCCCCAACTGCTCTGTCTGGTGGAGGAGATGGGGGGCATCAGGGTCAGTAGGAAGGAGGGCCGTCGCCATGACGACTCCCGTCAAGAATCCCACGCGTCCCGTCGAGAGGCCCGCGAGGCGCATGCCCGGCTGGGCGAAGGTGCTGACCGCGGTCGTGGTGGTCCTCGCCGTGCTGTTCGCGGGGCTCCGGCTGAGCGTCATACCGGGCCTGAACGACCTGTTCGGCACCGAGACCAAGGACCGCTCGGGCCCCGCGCTGCTCAAGTCCATCCAGGACATCAGCCATTACGAGGCAGCCTCCGGCAACTTCCAGGTCGTCGTGGACCTGGAGAAGGACACCAAGTTCCTGCCCGACGCCGTCCGCGGCTCCCGCACCCTGTATGTCGGGGCGGGCACCGTCGACGCCTACGTCGACCTCGGGAAGGTCGGCGAGGACGACGTGACGGTCAACGACGACCGGACGTCGGCCACGCTGCGGCTGCCGCACGCCGCGCTCGGCGAGCCGGCCCTGGACCCCGACCGCTCGTACGCGGTGTCCAAGCAGCGCGGACTCCTCGACCGCCTCGGCGACCTGTTCTCGGACAACCCGAACAGCGAGCAGGCCGTACAGAAGCTCGCGGCCCGGCACATCGGCGAGGCCGCCAAGGACAGCGAGCTGAAGACCCGCGCCGAGAGCAACACCACGGCGATGCTCCAGGGTCTGCTCCGCTCCCTCGGCTTCACGGAGGTGCGGGTGGCCTACGGGGCCTGAGCGGTCCCCCGGACCGCCGGGCATCCTCGGCGGTCCGGGGGGTAATAGCTCCGCCACGCGGGGACATTGACTCTTGGAGGAATGAAATGGCTCGTGTCGCCTCAGGGCTGCGCTTCCCTTCGCGTCCCCGTGCCAAGAAGGCGCAGACGGACTCCGAACAGCGGGAACGCCGTCCGCTCCCCCTTCCGTTGCGCCTGCTCGCGACGCTGTGCGCCTTCGTGTTCATGGTGGCGTTCGCCGTGGTGCTGGCCCGGCTGACACTGAACCCCTCCCCCGCGTCGGAGGCGCTGACCCACACCAACCTGCGTCCCGGGGATTCGCTGCGGGCCTACCTGGACCAGCCTGCGCTGCGGGACGCGGTGAAGCAGGTCGGCGGCAACATCCTGCTCGGCGTGCCGTTCGGCGTGCTCGTCCCGGTCGTCGCCCCGCGCACCCGGGGCCTGCTGAAAGTGCTGCTGCTGACCGCGGTGGTGATGCTGCTGGTGGAGTTCGCGCAGGGCGCCCTGATCACCGGGCGGGCCTTCGACATCGACGACGTCATCCTCAACACCAGCGGTGCGTTGATCGGTTACCTGCTGCTGGGCCGGCGGATGAGCCGCGCGGTGCACGCGCGCAAGGTCCGGAAGGCGCGCGCGTGAGGGTTCTCCCACCGCGCGAACAGCCCTGCGGTTCTTCGGTGTGCTCGTAGACGGCCCACGCATGTACGCGTCGAAGCCTCCTTCACCATGAACGTCCCGGGCCTGCCGTCCTCGCCCGCCTTCCCGAAGCCGACCGCGACCAGATCATCCGGACCGAGCACTTCACCCGCCTCGTCCTCGGCCCCGGAGGCGCCGTGAGGGGCTAACAACTGTTGCGTGATCCATCAGTGAATCTCAGCCTTTCTCAGCTGCTATCTTGATCGCGTGAAGCTTTCCGAGTGGGCGGCACGCAATGGCGTGCACTATCAGACCGCGTGGGCGTGGGCGAAAGAGGGCCGTATGCCGGTCCCGGTCCGCCAGACGCCATCCGGTACATGGCTGGTCGACGAGCCCACCCCGGAGGCGTCCGGACGGGTCGTGGCGTACTGCCGGGTCTCCTCGGCGGACCAGAAAGCGGACCTTGACCGGCAGGTGGCCCGCGTGGTCCAGGCGGCCACAGGGCTGGGCCTTCCGGTCGGGGAAGTGGTGACCGAGGTCGGTCCGGGGCTGAACGGGCGGCGCCGCAAACTGCACCGCTTGTTGTCCGACCCGCAGGCAGCGGTGATCGTGGTCGAGCACCGCGACCGGCTGGCCCGGTTCGGCGTCGAGCACCTCGAAGCGGTGCTGTCGGCGTCCGGGCGGCGCCTGGTCGTCCTCGACCCCACCGAGACCGTCGACGACCTCGTACGGGACATCACCGAGGTGCTCACCTCGATGTGCGCGCGCCTGTACGGGCGGCGGGCGGCGAAGAATCGGGCCGCCCGCGCGGTGGCCGTGGCGACCGGTGAGGCCGCCGAATGAAGAAGTTCCGACCCCAGCCCGGTTTCGTGGTGCAGGCATTCCGGTTCGCTCTGGACCCGAACGCCTCCCAGGAGCACGCGCTGCGCTCGCACTGCGGTGCCGCGCGTGCCGCCTACAACTGGGCTGTCGGCTGGGTCGAGGCGTCGTGGTGGCAGCGCCGCGCGGAGGAGTCGTACGGGATCACCGAGGCGGAGCTGACCGAGTGGCGGCCGTGGTCGCTGCCCGCCCTGCGCAAGGCGTTCGACCAGGCCAAGACGACCGACCCGAGGTTCGCCGCCTGGTGGGAGGAGAACTCCAAGGAGGCGTACTCCACCGGCCTCGCGAACGCGTCGGCCGCGTTCGACAACTACGCGAAGTCCAAACAGGGCAAGCGGCGCGGCAAGCGGGTGGGCACGCCCCGGTTCAAGTCGAAGCGGAAGGCGCGTCTGGCCTGCCGGTTCACCACGGGCACGATCCGCGTGGACACCGACGGCCGGCACGTCACCCTGCCCCGCCTCGGAACGATCCGCACCCACGAACCCACGGTGAAGCTCCTGGCCCACGTCCAGGCCGGGACGGCGCGGGTCCTGTCCGCGGCCGTCCAGCGCGTTCGCGGGCGCTGGTTCGTCTCCTTCCAGGCCGAGGTCAAGCGCGACCTCGAACGCGTGGCGCGCCCGGACACGGCGGTCGGTATCGACCTCGGCGTGAAGACCCTCGCCGTCATGGCCGACTCGACCGGTGAGATCCGGACCGTGCCCAATCCCGGGCACTACGACGCCGCGCGCAAGCAGCTGCGCCGCGCGTCCCGGACCGTGTCCCGCCGTCAAGGCCCCGACCGCAGGACCGGGCGCAAGCCGTCGAAGCGGTGGGAGAAGGCCAACGCCCAGCGGAACAAGACGCATCACCGGGTGGCGAACCTCCGCGAGGACGCCCTGCACAAACTCACCACCAGCGTGGCCGCCGAGTACGGCACGGTCGTGGTCGAGGACCTCAACGTCGCCGGCATGCTGAAGAACCGGCGCCTCGCACGCAGGATCGCCGACGCCGGGTTCGGCGAGATCCGCCGCCTGCTCGACTACAAGACGCGCCAGCGCCACGCCACCCGCCTCGTGGCCGCGAACCGCTGGTACCCCTCCTCGAAGACCTGTTCCGGGTGCGGCGCGGTGAAAGCCAAGCTGCCGCTGCACGTCCGGACCTACGAATGCGACGCCTGCGGCCTGGTCATCGACCGGGACGACAACGCCGCACTCAACCTCGCCGCGCTCGCGGCGGCCTGCACCACTGGTACCGGAGTGGCCGGAGACCAGGACACCGCCCCGGCGGCGTCGAAGCCTCGTGGAGCCGACCGTAAGACCCGCGCCACCCGCACCCGTCGCAAGACGAGGGCGGGGCGGGCAGGTGGCGCAACCCTGCCGCACCAGCGGCAGCAGGAAACGAGAGACCGTACTCAAGCCGAAGCCCTCACGCTTTGGTGATGTGACGGACCTTCCGGGCTGAAACGCCCGGAATGCCGAGAGTCGCTGAGGCTCTGAGTAACGGAACGAGTATCGTGGGAAGGCGACTCTGAGTCCGGCCCCGGCGGATGATCAACAGGAAGGCCACCGCACTCGCGGGGGTCATGCGGGGGCCCTGCACAACCCGGCGACAAAGCAGCCCGAGGAGTAGCAGTGCACCATCTCGCGGCGCCGGCGATGGCGATCTTCCTGCCCGACTCGGGGAGCCTGCCTCCTTGGGTGGGGATCGTCTTGGGCGCCGTGGTCCTCGCGGTGACCGGTCTGCGGGTGTACCGGCTTTGGCGGTCGTGGCGGCGACGCCGCTAGGGGCCGTATTCCGACGCCCCTCCCCCCTGACTCGAAGCGCCGCCGACCGCGCGCACGCCCTGGGGGTGGGTCCGCCCCCGGCCGGGGGGAGCCACGGGTTGGCGTTGAGCCGGGGGCGGAGAGGGCCACAGGGAGGAACCCTCACCCGGACTTCCCGGTGGCTGCCCTGGGCGGACGCAGGGCGCAGCGGGATTCACCCGTGTGAGTGACCTGGCCCGAGGGTGTAGCCTTTCAGGGTTCACATGCGGCGGGGCTCCCCGCCGCCCCCATCGACGCGTTCGGCGTCGACGCGCATCGCGCGCCCCGGCCGGAGGGAGGCGAGAGACATGGACCGTTCTGAAGCTGTTGCGGCCATAGTTGCCCCCGGCCGTGTGCCTTCGTTCCTCTGCGGCGCGCGGTAAGAATTCTCAAGCCACTCTCTGCGGCATCTCCCTGAGCTGCCTTCACTCGTGCGGTCCTGCGTACCGGTCGCAGGGCCGCGCGCCCGTGGACGGGCCTCCTCGCCGGTCGCCAAGACGTCGGCCTGCTCCGAAGTCGCCTCAGCGGCACGCCGACGCCCCGTCCCCCGGCGGGCCCGTCGTCGACCGGTGGAACAGCGGCACTCACTCCTGACCACACGCGAGCAGCCCACGCACGGGCCTGCCCGCACGTCGGCGTGCCCTGCTGCTCGCAGCTGGGGCCTGGCCCGGCACCGCCGTGGCTCACGTCCGCCGTCTTTCCTCTCCTCGACCCTCGACTCCTCCGGCAACCGAAGGAACCCACGTCATGAACCCCCTGACCGAACACGACATCCGCACCTCGTTCGTCAACTGCTCCAAGGGAGAGGCCAAACGCCTCCCCCTGCCCAAGGACCTGGCCGACATCGACCACTGGAGCGACCTGGACTTCCTGGGATGGTGCGACCTGTCGGCGCCCGCCCGCAGCTACCTCGTCGCCGAACGCGAGGGCGTACCGGTCGGCGTGACCCTGCGCTCGTCGTCCACCACCCGCGGATTCCTGCGCCGCAGCATGTGCTCGCTCTGCCTGACGACCCACCCCGGCAGCGGCGTCGCCCTGATGAGCGCCCGCAAGGCGGGGCCGGCCGGCCGGGACGGAAACTCCGTCGGCCTCTACATCTGCACCGACCTCGACTGCCCGCTCTACGTACGGGGCAAGAAGAAGCCCGCACCCGGCGGGCGCATGGAAGAGACCCTCACCGTCGAGCAGCAGATCGACCGCACCCGCGCCAACCTCGACGGGTTCCTGGACCGGCTCTTCAGCTGAGCCGACCCGTCGTCGTGCCGGGCCACCTCGTGAGGCGGCCCGGCACCGTCCGGCCGCATCTCGGTCATGGACCGCACACTTTGGCGCGAATCTGGTCCGTACCAATGTATTGACCACCCCTTATCTCACTACTTGAATCAAGAGGCGACACCTCAACCCCCCACCTCGGTCGGCGCCCCTCCCCGGGCGCCGTACGGAAGGGAGAGCCGTGGTCCGTCCACGCCTGCTCCGCAGATGTCTCCTCGCCGCCGCCCTGTCCGCGGGGCTCGCCGCGTCCCTCGTGTCGGGCCCCGCCCAGGCGGAACCCGATTCCCGTGCCGCCGACGCCGCGGCCGCCGCCGTGACGTTCTCCGACACCTTCGACGGCCCGGCCGGTTCGGCCGTCGACTCCTCGAAGTGGCAGATCGAGACCGGCGACAACGTCAACAACCACGAACGGCAGTACTACACCGCGGGCAACCGGAACGCCTCGCTGAACGGCCAGGGCCAGCTGGTCATCACGGCCCGCAAGGAGAACCCCGCCAACTACCAGTGCTGGTACGGCACCTGCCAGTACACCTCGGCACGCCTCAACACCTCGGGCAAGTTCACGGCGCAGTACGGACATGTCGAGGCCCGGATGAAGGTGCCGCGCGGACAGGGCATGTGGCCGGCCTTCTGGATGCTCGGCACCCCGGTGAACTGGCCGGACTCCGGCGAGATCGACATCATGGAGAACGTCGGTTTCGAACCGTCCACCGTGCACGGCACGATCCACGGCCCCGGTTACTCGGGCGCGGGCGGCATCGGCGCCGGCTACACCCTGCCGGGCGGCCAGGCCTTCGCGGACGGCTTCCACACGTTCGCGGTCGACTGGGCGCCCGACTCGATCACCTGGTCGGTGGACGGCAACGTCTACCAGCGGCGCACCCCGGCCGACCTGGGCGGGAAGCAGTGGGTGTTCAACCGGCCGTACTTCCTGATCCTCAACCTGGCGGTCGGCGGCTACTGGCCCGGCGACCCGGACGCCTCCACGGTCTTCCCGCAGTCGCTGGTGGTGGACCATGTGTCGGTGACGACGAGCGACTCCGGCACCGGCGGCGCGATCCGGGGTCTGGCCGGCAAGTGCGTGGACGTCGCCGCGGCGGGGACCGCCAACGGCACCCCCGTACAGCTCTACGACTGCAACGGCACCGCCGCGCAGCGGTGGACGGTGGGCTCCGACGGCACGGTCCGGGCGCTGGGCAAGTGCCTGGACGTCGACGCGGGCGGCACGGCGGACGGCACGGTGGTCCAGCTGTGGGACTGCAACGGCAGCGCCGCCCAGCGATGGGTCGTCACCGGCGCCGGGGACATCGTCAATCCGCAGGCCGACAAGTGCCTCGACGTCACCGGCAACAACGCGGCCAACGGCACCCGGCTCCAGATCTGGACCTGCTCGGGCGGCGCCAACCAGAAGTGGACGGTCGGCTGAGCCGCCCCGAAGGGCCGGGGCCCGGCTCTCCTAGCGGACCGTCCAGGTGAACTTGTCCCCGCCCACCCAACGGACCACGTCCGGGTCGTCCAGGTCGTGGACCGTGATGCCGAAGGCCGCCGCGGCCTCCAGTACGTCGGTGACGGCCCTGGCCTCACCGACGACCTGGCCGTCGATCTCCACGATCCGGAACGGAGGCGTGCCCGGCTGCACCCGGAGCACGAGGATCCGCGGAGTGCCGATGTGCGGGCTGTCGATTTCGGTCATGAATAGAGGGTAGGCCGCAACGCGCCGGAGCGAGGACTGGACCGGCCCGGGGTGCGGGTCCCAGGGCGCTGGGGAACCCTGGACGTGCACAGGAGGCCGCGGGAGGAGGTGCCGATGGAGCCCGTCGAGGCACTGGAGCGGATCGCGTTCCTCCTGGAGCGGTCCCAGGCGCCCACCTACCGGGTCCGCGCCTTCCGCACCGCCGCCCGGGTGCTCGGCGGGCTGAGCGCCGACGAGCTGCGCGAGCGGGCCGGGTCGCTGGAGTCGATGAAGGGCATCGGCCCCAAGACGGCGCAGGTGGCACGCGAGGCGCTGGCCGGGCGGACACCCGGCTACCTGGAGAAGCTGGAGAGCGAGCCTCAGGCCCCGCGCGCGCAGGGCGGCGAGGCGCTGCGGGAGCTGCTGCGCGGCGACTGCCACCTGCACTCCGACTGGTCCGACGGCGGCAGCCCGATCGAGGAGATGGGCCGCACCGCCGCCGCGCTCGGCCACGCGTGGGCTGCGCTGACCGACCACTCGCCGCGGCTGACGGTGGCGCGCGGGCTCTCCCCCGAGCGGTTGCGCGAGCAGCTGGACGTGGTGGCCCGGCTGAACGAGACCTGGGCGCCGTTCCGGCTGCTGACCGGCATCGAGTGCGACATCCTCGAGGACGGTTCACTGGACCAGGAGCCGGAGCTGCTGGAACGGCTCGACGTGGTGGTGGTGTCCGTGCACTCCAAGCTGCGGATGGACGCCCGCGCCATGACCCGCCGCATGGTGAAGGCCGTGCGCGACCCGCACGCGGACGTCCTCGGGCACTGCACCGGGCGGCTGCTGAGCGGGCGGGGCCGGCCCGAGTCGGAGTTCGACGCGGACGAGGTGTTCGCCGCCTGCGCGGAGTCCGGCACCGCCGTGGAGATCAACAGCCGGCCCGAGCGCCTCGATCCCCCGCGGCGGCTGCTGCGCCGGGCGGTGGCTGCGGGCGTGCTGTTCTCGGTCGACACCGACGCGCACGCGCCGGGCCAGCTGGACTGGCAGATCAACGGGTGCGCGCGGGCGGAGGAGTGCGGGGTGCCGCCCGAACGGGTGGTCACCACCTGGTCCCTGGACGAGGTGCTGGCCTGGACCCGGGAGGGCCTTGCACCGTCCGGCGTGGGCGGCGGATGACGTGGTACCCGCCGGGCGGCCGGTGACCACCGCCGGCCGGAGAGTGAGGGCGCATGGACCGCGCTGCGGTGTTCGACGTCGACGGGACCCTCGTCGACACCAATCATCTGCACGTCGTCTCCTGGTGGGAGGCGTTCCGGCAGGCGGGGCACGAGGTGCCGATGCACGCGGTGCTCCGGGCCGTCGGGCTGCCCTCCTCGGACCTCGTGGGGCGGCTGCTGGGCGAGGACCGGGACAGGGACCGGGACGCGGAGCTGAGCGCCGCGCACAAGGCGCTCTACGGGCAGTACTTCGACCGCCTGCCCGCGCTGCCGGACGCCGGGAGGCTGCTGCGCCGCCTGGCCGGCGACGGCTGGACGGTGGTGCTCGCCACCTCCGCCGGCGGACCGGAGCTGGGTGCGCTGCGGCGGGCGATCGACGCGGACGACGCGATCGCGGCCACCGCGAGCGCGGACGACGTGGAGGCGGGCAAACCGTCGCCGGAGCCGGTCGAGCACGCCTTGGAGCTGGCCGGGGTGCCCGCGGAGCGGGCCGTCTTCGTGGGCGACACGGTGTGGGACATGCGCGCCGGCAGCCGCGCCGGGGTGCGCTGCGTCGCGGTGCTGTGCGGCGGTCTGCCGCGAGCCGACCTGGAGGAGGCGGGCGCCGACGCGGTCTACGCCGATCCGGCCGAACTGCTGGCTTCCCTGGAGCGGAGCCCGCTCGCCTGAGCGGCCCTGCCGTGACACACCTCACCCCGGGGAGGGCCGGACGGCGGAACACCGGGCGCCCCCGTCCCGTTGTAGAGGGCGTGGGTACGGATGGGACAGTGTCCCCGGGCCTCACCTTTTGCCCACAGGGACGATCGTTCGGCTGAAGCCCTGTGGAGCCTTTCGCCGAGAGGCGACCGCCATCCGTACCCGCCTCAGAGCCGCCCCGGCCGTGATTCCCCCGTCGCGGTCGGGGCTTCCCTCTGTCCACCCTCTGTCCACGCGCCGCTCCCGCGTGCCTTTCCGGCGCGCTGGGTACCCGGTGACCTCGTGCGGCGAACGGCTGAGAGGAGCGCAGGGTGAGCGGCGGAGCGGGCAGCAGGATCGTGGTCACGGGTGCCACCGGCAACGTGGGCACCAGCGTGGTGAGGCTTCTGTCGGAGGATCCGGAGGTGGGGTCCGTCCTGGGGCTGGCCCGGCGGATCCCCGGGTGGTCGCCGCAGCGGACGGAGTGGGCCGCCGTCGACCTGGCCTCGGACCGGGCCGACCTCGCCGCGCACTTCGCGGGGGCGGACGCGGTGGTGCACCTGGCCTGGGCCTTCCAGCCGACGCACGATCCCGCGACGACCTGGCGCACCAACGTTCTGGGCTCCATCCGGGTCTTCGAGGCGGTGGCCGCCGCCGGGGTGCCGGCGCTGGTGCACGCCTCGTCGGTGGGGGCGTACTCACCCGGGCCGAAGGACCGCGCGGTGGACGAGTCGTGGCCGACCCACGGCTGGCCGGACGCCGCGTACTGCCGGGAGAAGGCCTACCTGGAACGCACCCTGGACATCTTCGAGCGGGACCACCCGGGGACCAGGGTGGTGCGGATGCGTCCCGCGTTCCTGTTCAAGCGGGAGTCGGCCAGTGAGCAGCGCCGGATCTTCGGCGGCAGGTTCCTGCCGGGCCCGGCGGCACGCCCCGGGGCGCTGCCCTTCCTGCCGGACGTCCCCGGTCTGCGGGTGCAGGCGCTGCACACCGACGACGCCGCACACGCCTACCGGCTCGCGGTGCGCTCCGAGGACGCGCGGGGTGCCTACAACCTCGCGGCGGAGCCCGTCGTGGACGCGAAGGTGCTGGGCGAGATGTTCGGCGCGCGGCCGGTGCGGCTGCCCCGGACCGCGGCCCGTTCGGCCGTCGCCGCCGCGTGGGGGCTGCGGCTGCTGCCGGCGTCGCCGCACCTGTTCGACGCGGTGCTGCGGCTGCCGCTGATGGACTGTACGCGGGCGCGGGTGGAGCTGGGCTGGCGCGCGACGCGTTCGGCCACGGAGGTGCTGGAGGAGTTCCTGGACGGCCTGCGCGAGGGCGCGGGCGCGGACACGGCACCGATGCGGGGACGCAAGGTCGGCTGAGTGGCCCGCGCCCGCCCCCGTGGGGCGCGGCGCGCTTCAGGGGGCGGGCACCCGGCCCGCCCCCTGATCCGCCTTCTGGCCCCTTTGATCCGCCTGTGTGCGCGCCGTCAGCCGGAGGACTCGTCGGGCACCGGGTGCTCGGGGTGGACGGCGGCCGAGTGCGGGGCGCCCTGGCGGCCGGTTCCGGCCTCGTCCGTGTCGGGGACGTCCTCGGCGGGTTCGGCCGCGTCCTCGCCACTGTCCTCGCCGCCGGTCCCGGTGTCCTCTTCGTGGTCCGCCGCGTCCGCCGGGTCGCCCTGCAGCTGCTCGCGCTGCTCGCGGGTGGGCGCCGCGGCCTCCCACGGGTCGTCGCCGGTCCCGGCTTGCTGGTCCGGCAGGTCCCGGGGAACGGGGGTGCCGTTCTCGCCCGGACCCTCCTGGCGGTGGTCGGTCACTGCGCGCTCCTTCCGGTGGTGCTCGTGCACGTCCGACCGCACCGGGTACCCCGCGCCACCTCGCGCAATCTCACTGCGGCGCCCGCTCCTCCAGCGCCGTGCGCCAGGCGGGGACCGGGTATTCGGGTGCCGGCTCGGGGCGGCGGCCGCCGCGCGCGAAGAAGTCGGCCAGGGGCAGGATCGCGGCGCCCACGGTGACGGCGTCCGGGCCGAGCCGCCCCAGGTCGACCGTCACCTTCTGGGCCGGGTGGCGCAGCGCGTACGACACGGCGTGGCGACGGACGGCGGGCAGGAAGCGGGTGCCGAGC
The DNA here is from genome assembly GCF_042740985.1 of Streptomyces sp. NPDC058985. Lineage (NCBI taxonomy): Bacteria > Bacillati > Actinomycetota > Actinomycetes > Kitasatosporales > Streptomycetaceae > Streptomyces > Streptomyces sp. NPDC058985. The sequence continues at coordinate 102,212 of NZ_JBHYJX010000025.1, forward strand.
TGGAGGCCGGCCCAGCCGCCGATGAGGATGCGCTCGGGCTGGAAGAGGTTGATCAGGTCGGACAGCCCGGCGCCCAGGTACTCGGCGGTCTCCTCCAGGACGGCGAGCGCGACCGGGTCGGCCGCCTCGCCCCGCGGCGGATAGGCGGCGGCGAGCATGGTGGTCAGGGCGGTCTCCTCGTCGGCGCCCCCGGGCACCGCGCCGCCCTCCTCCCGCCAGCGGGCCAGCAGCGACTCGGCGCCCGCGTACGCCTCCAGGCAGCCGAGCGCGCCGCAGCGGCAGCGGCGTCCCCTGACCCGGACCGTCAGATGCCCCCATTCGACCGCCCGGCCCTGCTCGACCTCGGGCGTGACGAGGCTGGCGCCGACGCCGGAGCCGAAGAGGACGACGACGGCGTTGCGGGCACCGCGTCCGGCGCCGAACCACATCTCGGCCTGGCCGAGGGTCTTGGCGCCGTTGTCGATGAAATGGGGAACGGTGTCGGGCAGCGGGGACCCGGCGCGCAGCAGGGCCTCCAGCGGGACCGCGTCCCAGCCGATGGTCTGACCGTGCACCACGGCGCCGCGGTCCTGGGTGTGTTCGACGATGCCGGGGACGCCGATCCCGGCGCCGAGCAGCCGCTCGGGCGGGAGACCGGCCGCGGCCAGCACCTCGGCGATGCCGTCGCGGATGTGGCCGACGATGACCTCGACGTCGTAGCCCTGCTGTGTCAGCGGGCGTTCGGCGCGGGCGAGTTCGGTGAGCGTCAGGTCGAACAGTTCGACGCGCACCCGGGTCTCGCCGACGTCCACGCCGATCATGTGGCCGCTGGCGGGGGCCACCCGCAGCAGGGTGCGGGGCCTGCCGCCGTCGGAGTCGACGCTGCCGGCCTCCTCCACCAGGCCGTCGGCGACGAGGTCGGCGACGACGTTGCTGACGGAGCCGGAGCTGAGTCCGGTCGCCGGGCCCAGTTCGAAGCGGCTGAGCGGCCCGTCGAAGTACAGCCGCTGGAGTACGGCCGTACGGTTGGCCCTTCTCAGGTCGCGCACCGTGCGCCCGTTCCGCCCCGCCATGTGGCTCCTTCCGTACCGTGCCCGGTGTGCAACATACCTCTGACGTGCGACAGTACGCGACTTCCCTCTGCCCTTAATTCATGCTATGAAATCCCGCTCGCCGAAATGCGGTCGCTCTTCCCCCATCGACTATCTACGCTAGGCGGAAACCTAGGGCCTCTAGGTTTGGCCATCCAGGTTCCCACTCCGGCACCCGAAGGGGAGGCTCCCCATGAGAGCACTCGTCGAGCAGGACATCCGCACCTCTTTCATCAACTGCTCCAAGGGAGAGGCCAAGCGCCTGCCCCTCCCGCGCGATCTCGGCGAACGCCCCTGGGACGATCTCGACTTCCTCGGCTGGCGCGATCCCGGGGCACCCGACCGCAGCTATCTGGTCGCCGACCTGGACGGACGGCTGACCGGCCTGTCGCTGCGGTTCCAGCAAGGCCGGGCCGGCTACTTCCAGCGCAGCCTGTGCGCGCTGTGCCTGACCACCCATCCCCGGGGCGGCGTGTCACTGATGACGGCGCGCAGGGCCGGGGCGGCCGGACGCGAGGGCAACTCGGTCGGCCTGTACATGTGCACCGACCTCGCCTGCTCGCTGTACCTGCGGGGCAGGAAGGTGTCGCAGAGCGGCGCCCGTTTCGAGGAGAGCCTCACCCTGGAGGAACAGGTCGAGCGGACGCTGGGCAATCTGTCCGCCTTCCTCGCCAAGGTGACCGGCTGACCTACGGCGCGTGGAACCATCCCCGCCCCCTTTGTCCGGTTACCGTCCTGTCCGGAACACGTTCGAGGCGCCCGGGGAAGGGAACAGCCCGAGGATGCGTGATGTACGGGAGGCCGCGAAGTCGGCTCTGCGGCGGGTGAAGTGGCTCAGGGACCCCGTGGTCGTGCAGGCCCTGCGTTCGGCCGCCGCGGCCTCGATCGCCTATGTCATCGCGGTGCGGCTGACTCCGGACAAGTCGGCGGCACCGCTCACCGCGCCCCTGACCGCGCTCCTGGTCGTCCAGGTCACGCTGTACGCCACGCTCAAGATGAGCATTCGCAGGGTGAACGCCGTGGTGGCCGGTGTGCTGATCGCCATCGCCTTCAGCCAGTTGGTCGGACTGAGCTGGTGGAGCCTGGCCCTGCTGATCGTGGCGGCGCTGGGCGCCGGGCACCTGGTGCGGGCGCACGAGTTCACGGCCGAGGTGGCGATCAGCGCGATGCTGGTGCTCGGCGTGACCTCGCACGGCAGCCTCGCGTGGGCCCGGGTGGTGGAGACGCTGATCGGAGCGATCGTCGGACTGGCCTTCAACCTGGTCCTCGCCCCTCCGGTGTGGGTGGAGCAGGCGGGCGAGTCCATCGAGGAACTGGCCCGGCGGGTGCGCCAGCTGATGCTGCGTATGGGCGAGGAGGCCGCCGACAGCACGCCGTTCCACGAGGCGGCGGCCCGGCTGCACGAGGCGCGCCGGCTGGACCACGACATCGGGGAGGTGGACGAGGACCTGCGGCAGGCCGAGGACAGTCTGCGGTTCAACCCCCGGGTGCGCGAGGGACTGCTGCACCGGGTGGTGCTGCGCACCGGACTGGACACGCTGGAGATCTGCACGGTGGTCATGCGGGTCCTCGCCCGCAGCTTCACCGACCTCGCGAAGGAACGTGAACCCGAGCCCCTGTTCCCACCGGAGACGGGCGCCACCATCCAGCAGTTGCTGTCCGAGATCGCCGACGCCGTGGTGAGCTTCGCGGTGCTGGTCACCACCAGCGCCAGCGAGAACGCCGAGTCCGCGGAGGAACGCCTCTCCAGCGAGCTGCGCCAGGCCGCGGCCACCCGCGACCGGCTGGCCGAACTGCTCCTGGAGGAGGTCAGGCGCGACTCCCGGCAGTGGCAGCTGCATGGCGCGGTGCTGGCCGAGGTCGACCGGATCATCGACGAGATGGACACCGAGCACCGCTCGCGACGGCTCCTGGAGGAGCTGGACCGGCACACGCGCGAGCTGCGTGAACGCATGCCCCGGCTGACCCGGCTGCGGGACCGGGGACGGGCGGTGCTGCGGAAGCGGAACCGCGGCGGCGCCGCGCGGCGTTCCCCTTGAGGAAGAGCGGACGACGACGAGGGGGCGTACGGATGACCGACACCAGCGTGCGGATCGACGGGAACCGGCTGCTGCTGCCGGGCGGGGCCGCGGTGCGGTTCATCCGCACCCTGCGGCTGCCCGAGCAGGGCACCCACCCGCTGCCGCCCGGGCTCGGCGAGTTCCCGCTCCGCCGCGTCGCCGACTACGCCGGCACGGTCCCCGAGTCCTGGCAGGCCCGCGGCGGCGTGATGCTGCCGGTGTACCTGCGGGAGGCCATGTGGCTGAGTTTCGCGGGCACGCGGGAGCCCACCGCGCTCCAGGTCGGGGTGGGCAAGGTGTGCGCGGTCTCGGGCAGGCCCTGGAGCGGCCGGCTCTCCCGCGATCCGCAGAACTACGTGGTCCTGCCGCGCCAGCCCTGGCTGGACGGCATCAACTCCGGGACGGGCACGGTCCGGCAGTTCGTGGCGGTGCCGCTCGGCATGGGGGCGACCGTCGAGGGCCAGGTCACCGGCGAGGAGGTCTGGGGCGGGGTCCAGTTGCAGGACTTCCGTCTCAACGACCGGGAACGGGAGCGGTGGCGGGAGGCGGAGCGGCGGCGCGCCGAGTTCGCTCGCCGGGCGGCCCCTCCCGGTGGCGCCTTCGGGGCGGCCATGCCGGCTCCGGCCGCCCCCGGCGCGGCCGCCGCCTACGGGGGCGCGGCCCGGTCCCGGTCCGCGCCCGCGATGGGGCTGGGCGTCGGCGGTTCCATGCGCCAGGAGGTGTACCGGGACGAACGGCCGCTGGAGCACTGGGCCGACAGCCCGGCGGGCCGGGTCTTCGTGCACCTGGTGACGCCGCCTCAGTGGCGGCGCGTCACGGGCGAGGAGCCGCCGCCGTCCCCGGTGGACCGGGCCGCGTACACACAGGCGGGCCTGCCCTGGTACGACTACTACGACCAGGACGCCCACGACCTCGACCCCACCGAGCCGCTGCGGGACGTCAAGCCGGTCGGCGAGTGGCTCGGGGACGACCACGAGCCGTGGCAGGCACCGGGGCAGCAGCAGGTCCGGCCGTTGAAGGACGCGCAGGGCAGGCCGGTGGAGGACGGGGACTGGTAGGAGGCGGCAGGCCGGTGGGAGAGCCAAGGGGAGCGATGCGAGGAGCGGATGCGTGAGCGGTGACGGCTGGAGCAGGCGGCGATTGGTCGGGCTGCTCGCCCGGACGGCCGGCGCGGCGTCGGTGCTGCCCGTCGCGGCGGGGTGCGGCGGCGCGCAGGAACCGCCGTCACCGGCGTCCTCCCCGACACCCACGGCGCCGGGCGCGAGCGCGGGCGCCGCGGGCAGGCAGGGCGACTCCACCGGCCCGCGCCCGCTGTACATCGGCACGTACACCTCGGCCGAGGGCGGCGGCAAGGGCGTCGGCCTCGCCGAGTACGACCCCCGCACCGGGCGGATCACCGGCCGTGGCGTTCTCACCGGCGTCGGCGATCCCTCGTATCTCGCGGCGCATCCCGACGGGCGCACCCTGTACGCGGTGAGCGAGCGCGAGGAGGGAGCGGTCACCGCCGTCCGGCTGTCCGACCGGAAGGTGCTGGGCAGCCGGAGCAGCGGAGGCGCCGCGCCCTGTCATCTGTCCGTGCATCCGGGCGGGCGCTGGCTGCTCAGCGCCAACTACGGTTCGGGCAGCGTCGCGGTGCACCCGATCGACGCCTCGGGCGCGCTCGGGGAGCGTACCGACCTGGTGACCCACTCCACTCCCCCGCCCGGCCCCGGGCAGCAGGGGCCGCACGCGCACCAGATCGTCACCGCTCCCGACGGTGGCCATGTCCTCGCGGTGGACCTCGGCACGGACACCGTGTACACCTACCGGCTGGACGAGGCGTCGGGCAGGCTCACCGAGGTCGCGCGGGCCCGGACCCGGCCGGGTGCCGGACCCCGCCACCTCACCTTCCACCCCGGCGGCCGCCACGCCTACCTCGCCAACGAGGTCGACGACTCGGTCGCGGTCTGCGCCTACGACCCCGACACGGGCCGCCTCACCATCGGCGAGGCGCAGTCCACGGGCACGGGGTCCGGCACCAATCACCCGGCGCAGATCCTGGTGACGGCCGACGGCTCGCACGCCTTCCTCGCCAACCGGGGGCACAACAGCCTCACGCGCTACGCGGTGGAGGCGGACGGCGCCCGGCTGCGGCTGCTCGGCACGGTGCCGGTGGGCGGCGACTTCCCGCGGCAGACCGCCTTCTCCCCCGACGGCGGGCTGCTCTTCGCGGCGAACCAGCGATCCGGCACCGTCAGCGTCTTCCGCGTCTCCGAAGGCGGTGAGCTGCGCGCCGCCGGGGAGCCGTTCGCCTCACCCGTCGCCGTCTGTGCGCTGCCGCTGTAGGGCCCGGGGGCAGGAGGCGGCGCTCGCCTGCGACAGCAGCACGTGCACCCGCTCCGTGAGCTGCCCGATGTCGTCGGCCGGCGCGTGGAAGGGCAGGCGTACGTCGCCGTGGGAGCGGGCGCGCTCGATGCGCAGGGTCAGTCCGTGCCGGTCGACGGCGAGCGGCCGCACCCGGACCGCGCCGTGCAGGCTGTCGGCCTCGACGAGCCGGGTCAGCCGCTCCACCGCGTCGCCGTGGCAGTCGGCGAGGTGGGTCAGCAGCCGGGCCTCGGCCAGCGCCAGCGGGTCGGGCTCGGCGGCGGCGAACTCGTCGAGGTCGACCACCACCGCACCGGACGGCCGCCGCAGCACCACACGCGTGGGCCGGAACGCCAAGTGCCCGTCCGCCACGGCGAACCACCCGGCGAGCCAGAGCCGGGCCCTGATCCGGCCCCGCACCGGGACGGGCGCCACGTCGGCGAACTCCAGCACGGCGGACGGCTCTCCGCGCGGCGCGCAGATCGCCGCCCCGAGCAGGGCGCTGTCCTCGGGCACGTGCAGGAACACCTGGCCGTCGTCGCCGACCGTGTGCGCGCCGACGAACTCCTCGCGGCCGCCTTCCGCGGTCACCGCGCAGGACCAGGCGGCGGCGAGCACGGAGCGGGCCTGCTCCGCCGCGGCAGGCGCGGCCGTCCAGGCGTGGCTGTCACCCATCCTCAACCTCCGTCATCAATTCATTAGGTAAGGCTCACCTAACCTATCGGAGTTCGCGGCGTGCGCCAACCAGGACGCGTGATCTTTGCTGGACCTTTTCAGCTTTCCGGACGGCACACTTCAGCGGCCCGGGGGCGCGTTCCGCAGTGCAACGCGGACACTCAGGGGGCGATGGCGCCGAGCAGCGCCCGGGCGCACAGGTCGCGCACCTGCTCCCGGGCGGGCTCCGGGTCCCGCAGCCACTCCAGGCAGACCGCGGTGGTGAACGCCAGCCAGCCGCGCACCGCGAGCCGCACGTCGCCGCGCTCCTCGAAGGCCGGGCCGAACTCCGGGTCGGCGGCCAGGGCCGCGAGGATCTGCCGCTCCTGCGCGGCGAGCGCCTGCCGGTAGACCCGGCGCACGGCCTGGTCGCCGGTCGCGTCGGCGCGATGGAAGGCGCGGTAGCCGTGCGCGTGGGCGCGGACGTACTCCAGGTACGCGTCGAGCCCCGCGGCGAGCTGCTCGCGGACCGGCACCCCCGGCACGGCCGCCGTCATCCGCAGCATGCGCTCGCTCTCGCGCTCGACGACCGCGGCGAAGAAGTCCCGCTTGTTCGGGAAGTAGTGGTACAGCAATCCGCGGGAGACCCCGGCGATCTCGGCGACCTGCTCGATCCAGACCTCGTCGTACGGGCTCTCCGAGAACAGCCGCGCCCCCACCGACAGCAACTGCTCCCGGCGCTCGCCGGTGCTGAGCCGGCGGCGTGTGCGCTCGCCCTGTTTCGCGGCCATGCCCGCACCTTACTTGACGCCGGTTCAACAACGGGACGAGACTGGGAGCCGCTATTGAATCCATGTATAACACGCTTTCGCCAGGTGGGCAACACGCCGCCGTGTCAAGGGAGATCGCGCATGGCCCGGACGACTGACGAGACGGCCCGGGACGGCCTGCCGAAGGGCTTCCGCAGCGCCGAGCTGGGCTGGCCCGAACTGCGCCGCATACCCCGCCCGCCGTACCGCGTCCCTCTGCTGGGGGACGTGATCGGGGCGAGCCGGCGCACGCCGATGCAGGACTCGCTGCGGTACGCGCGGCGGCTGGGGCCGATCTTCCGGCGGCGGGCCTTCGGCAAGGAGTTCGTCTTCGTGTGGGGCGCCGCGCTCGCCGCCGACCTGGCGGACGAGTCGCGCTTCGCCAAGCACGTGGGGCTCGGCGTGGCCAACCTGCGGCCGGTGGCCGGGGACGGCCTGTTCACGGCGTACAACCACGAGCCCAACTGGCAGCTCGCGCACGACGTGCTGGCGCCCGGCTTCAGCCGCGAGGCCATGGCCGGGTACCACGTGATGATGCTGGACGTGGCCTCGCGGCTCACCGACCACTGGGACCGGGCCCGGGCCGCGGGACGGGCGGTGGACGTGCCCGGTGACATGACCAAGCTGACGCTGGAGACCATCGCGCGCACCGGGTTCGGGCACGACTTCGGGTCCTTCGAGCGCTCCCGCCCGCACCCCTTCGTCTCCGCGATGGTGGGCACGCTCACCTACGCGCAGCGCCTCAACACGGTGCCCGCGCCGCTCGCCCCCTGGCTGCTGCGCGACGCGAGCCGCCGCAACGCCGCCGACATCGCCCACCTCAACCGCACCGTGGACGACCTCGTCCGCGAACGCCGGGCCGCGGCGGGCGGCGAGGGCGACCTGCTCGACCGGATGCTGGAGACGGCCCATCCCGTCACCGGTGAGCGGCTGTCGGCGGAGAACGTCCGCCGGCAGGTCATCACCTTCCTGGTCGCCGGGCACGAGACCACCTCGGGCGCGCTTTCCTTCGCCCTGCACTACCTCGCCCAGCACCCCGACGTCGCCGCCCGGGTCCGGGACGAGGTGGACCGCGTCTGGGGCGGCACCGAGGCACCCGGCTACGAGCAAGTGGCCAGGCTGCGCTACACGCGCCGGGTGCTGGACGAGTCGCTGCGGCTGTGGCCGACCGCCCCCGCCTTCGCGCGGGAGGCCCGCGAGGACACGGTGCTGGGCGGCGCGTACCCGATGCGGCGCGGGGCGTGGGCCCTGGTGCTCACCGGGATGCTGCACCGCGACCCCGGCGTGTGGGGCCCGGACGCCGAGAGCTTCGACCCGGACCGCTTCGACGCGAAGGCCGTACGGTCGCGCGCCCCGCACACCTTCAAGCCGTTCGGGACGGGGGCGCGGGCCTGCATAGGGCGGCAGTTCGCGCTGCACGAGGCGACGCTGATCCTGGGTCTGCTGCTGCGCCGCTACGAGCTGCGGCCCGAGCCCGGTTACCGGCTGCGGGTGACCGAGCGGCTGACGCTGATGCCGGAGGGGCTGCGGCTGCGACTGGAGCGGCGCACCCCGTCCGGCGGTCCCGGCCCGGCGCCGGAGGACGGCGCCCGCACCGCGGACACCGGGGCCGCCGGGGACGCCGCGTCAGCGGCCCGCTGTCCAGTGCACCGGGCGGGTGACTGAGCCGGGCAGCCGGGTACCGGCACCGCCGCGGGCCGCGGTGAGCTGCGGCTGGGTCAGGAAGAAGGCTCCCGTCAGGTCCGCGTCCGTCAGGTCGGCGTCGCGCAGGTCCGCGCCGATCAGGTCGGCGCCCCGCAGGTCCGCACCGGTGAGGTCGGCGGCGATGAGGTAGGCGCCGCGCAGATCGGCCCCGGCGAGGTCGGCGCCCCTGAGGCGGGCGCCCATCAGGTCGGCGTTGCGGCGGTTCTTCTTGCGGCCGCGGGTGCCGGACCGCACCAGTTCGCTGGTGCGGAGCAGGAGCGCGTTGACCCGCTGCCGGTGCGCGGCGACGTCGAGGGCCGCCAGTTCCCCGGGGGTCCCGGCGGTGAGCCGCTCGGTGTCGGCCAGGGCGCGGCGCAGGTCGGGGTGGACCGGGCGGGCGGCGGGCAGGGTGAGCGCCTCGGTCAGGTACCAGAGCAGTTCGTGCAGTTGGCGGACGACCGGGAAGACGTCGAAGACGAGGCGGGCGTGCTCCGGGGGGCCGGTGCGCCAGTCCTGTCCGCCGAAGGTGACCTGCGAGACCTGCTGCCCGGCGCCGAAGCAGTCGTAGACCGTGCAGCCGGTGAAGCCGCGGTCCCGCAGCTCGGCGTGGATGCCGCAGCGGTGGTCGGTGCCGAGGTTCGGGCAGGGCTTACCCGCGTCCTTGTCGATGGCGAAGTCCGCCGAGCGGGCGAAGGGGAGTGCCACGCAGCACAGACCGAAGCACTGCCCGCAGTCGGCGCGCAGCGCGGCCCGGTCCACCGTGTGTTCTCGCATGTCATCGAGGATACGGGCCGTCGGCATGCCCTCGTGCCGACGGCTCCCGGCCCCGGTCATGCATCGAGCGCGGACAGGTCGAGGCGGGCCAGCCGCTCGGGGTCGGACAGGATGTACAGGCCGGTGATGAGTCCGTCGACGACGGTGACGTAGGTGACCGACAGCGGACGTCCCTCGGAGACGGCGACGGTGCCCACCGCGCCGTTGACCAGGACGAGGCGGGCCGCCCCCGCGAGGTGGCGGAAGTGGAAGGCGCCGGTGGCGACCGTCCGGGCGCCGGTGGCGACCTTGGACGCGGCCGGGCCCCGGGCCAGCGCACCCGCGTCGGCGCGCAGCACCACGTCCGGGTGGAGCACGGACACCAGCGCCTCGAAGTCGCCGGCGCGGCTCGCGGCGAGGAACGCCTCGACCGCCCGGCGCTGCCGCCCCAGGTCCGGGTCGGCGGCGGGGGTGGCGTCCCGCACCCGGCGCCGGGCCCGGCTGGCCAGCTGCCGGGTGGCGGCCGGGCTGCGCTCGACGATCCGCGCGATGTCGTCGAAGGGCACGGCGAACATGTCGTGCAGCACGAACGCCAGCCGCTCGGCCGGTTCCAGGGTCTCCAGCACCACGAGCAGGGCGATGCCCACCGAGTCGGTGTGCAGGGCCTCCTGCTCCGGGTCGGCCTGCGGCAGCGACCGCACCACGGGGTCAGGCACGAAGGTGTCGAAGCCCTCGGCCATCGGCTCCTCGCGGCGCGCGGTCCGGGAGCGCAGCAGGTCCAGGCAGACCCGCCCGGTCACCGTGGTCAGCCAGGCGCCCAGGTTGTCGATGCGGTCCGCGCCGGTGCGGTCGAGGCGCAGCCACGCCTCCTGCACGGCGTCCTCCGCCTCGGCCGCCGAACCGAGCATGCGGTAGGCGACCGCCTTCAGCTGCCCCCGGTGCTCCTCGAACCGCTCGGCGAGGCGCCCCTGCCCCGGCTCGCCCCACTCCCCCGCCATGCCGCTACCGCCCGAAGACTTCGAAGGTCACCGCTGGCTTTCCGCCGAACCGCTCCCCCGCGGACTGGGCGAAGCCCGTGAGGAAGCCGCGCACGTACGTCTCCGGGTCCTCCTCGGTCAGCACCTCGATGTACGTCCGGTGTTCGAGCAGCGAGCGCACCGCGCGCTCCAGTCCCGGCGTGGCGTCCACGGCGTGCGTGGGCGAGGCGGAACCGGCGACCGCCACCCAGCGCACGCCGTCCCAGGGTTCGAGGCCCTGCTCGGTCAGCTCGGGGAAGATCCACCGGTTGCCCGCGTCGGACGCCGCGTCCAGCGTGGCCCGGCCGACGGCGATGTGGTCCGGGGTGTTCCAGGCGACGCCGCCCCAGGTGTCCCGGTGGTTGAGGGTGATGACCAGCTCGGGCCGGTGCCGGCGGATCGCGGCGGCGATGTCGCGGCGCAGCGCGAGGCCGTACTCGATGACACCGTCCCGGTGGTCGAGGAACTCCACCTCGCTCACGCCGACGACCGCGGCGCTCGCCCGCTGCTCCCGTTCGCGCAGCGGGGCGCACTCGGCGGGCGCCATGGTGTCGATGCCCGCCTCGCCCCGGGTGGCGAGCACGTAGGCGACCTCCCGGCCCTCGTCGGTCCAGCCGGCGATCGCCGCGGAGCAGCCGTACTCCAGGTCGTCCGGGTGGGCGACGACGGCGAGGGCTCGGCTCCAGTCGCCGGGCATGGGCTCCAGTTGCGTGATCGTCGGCTCCGTCATGCCCGCACACTAACCCGCGCCACCGACATCCCACCCGCTCATTCGGCCGCGCTCCGGTCAGGCCTCGTCGCGGGCCAGCGCGAGCAGCCGGTCCAGGACGCGGGGGCCGCCGGCCCGCACGCCGTCGTGCTCGAACTCGTCGGTCACCCAGGTGCGCAGTCCGCGGATCGCGCGGGCGGTGGTCAGGGCGTGGGCGGTGTCGACGTACATGTCGTCGTGGTAGACGGCCGCGGCGGCCGGTACCTCGTTGGCGGCGAGGCGGGCGGGGTCGTACAAGGGCGTCCAGTCGGTGCGGGCGGCGAGCAGGCTGGCGGTCTCGCGCAGCGGGCGCAGCGCCGGGTCGCAGTCGAACATCCAGGGGTGGACCGACTCGCCCGTGAACATCAGCGGTTCGTCGCCGGCGAGTGCCTTGGCGGCGTCGAAGCGGGGGAACTCGGCGCGGACCCGCTCGGCCGACCAGTCGGTGGGGCGGGCGTCCTGGCCGTAGATGGCCTCGTGGACGAGGGCGTACAGCGGGTGGCCGGCGTACGACAGCAGGCCCTGCGCCTGTTCCTGGAAGTCGTCGGAGAGTTCGGGTCCGCCCGGGGTGCGGACGAAGGCGTCCTCCAGGAGGAAGTGCAGGCGGTGGGTGCCCTCGCTGCCGCCGAGCAGGATGCCGAGGGACTGGAAGGCCTCGACGGTCAGCCGGTAGCCGCCCGGCAGGACCACGTCGTGGGTGAGCAGGTGGTCGGCGATGCGGCGGGCGCGTTCGACGTCCTGCGGGTAGCGGGCGTAGTGCGCGGCGACCTTGCGTTCGATGCGGGGGTAGGCGGCCCGGTAGATGTCGTCGGCGTGGGCGTCCAGGGAGGGCAGGCCGCCGGTGATCAGGGCGGTGCTCAGGCCCTCGGGGGCGAGCGACAGGTAGGCGACGGTGCAGAAGCCGCCGAAGCTCTGGCCGAGGACGGTCCAGGGGGCGCCGCCGGTGACCTGGGGGCGGATGGCCTCGCAGTCGCGGACGATGGCGTCGGCGCGGAAGTGGGTGAGGTAGTCGGCCTGCTCGGCCGGGCCGCCGCGCAGCGGGAGGGTCTGGCGGTTGGCGGGCGTGGAGGCTCCGGTGCCGCGCTGGTCGAGCAGCAGGACGCGGAACTCCTTCAGGGCTCGGCCGAGCCAGGCGGGGCGGCCGATGAAACGGTTCGCCCCGAAGCCGGGACCGCCCTGGAGGTAGACCAGCCACGGAAGGTCCTGGTGCGCCTTGTCGCTCGCGACGGCCTCGCGCGCGTACAGCTCGATCGTCTCCCCGGAGGGGTCGCGGTGGTCGAGGGGCACGGTGAAACGGCGGTCGGTGAGGACGACTCCTGGCTGGCGGTAGCTGACGCTCAACGGGGCTCCCGGGACGACGGACGTGACGGTCGGATTTCTCGGCCGTGTCCCAGTTCAGCACACGGTCTTCCGGCGGCGGACCCCCGGGATCATGAAATCCTTCCTGCGGCCGGTCAGCGGACGGCGAGGCTGGAGCGCCGCACCACCAGTTCGGGCTGGAGCACCACCCTGCGGTGCGGGTGGGTCCGGTCGGTGCCGTCCAGCTCCGTCTCCTCCAGGAGCAGCTCGGCCGCCATCGCGCCCATGGTGACGGCGGGCTGGCGCACGGAGGTGAGCGGGACGGCCGCCGCGGCGGCGAACTCGATGTCGTCGTAGCCGACGATCGCGAGGTCGTCGGGGACGCTCACCCCGGCCGCATACAGGGCCTGGAGGACGCCCAGGGCGAGCAGGTCGTTGGCGCAGAAGACGGCGGTCGGCCGGTCGGCGAGCCCGAGCAGGCGGGCGCCGGCGTCGCGCCCGGCGGAGACGTCGAGGCGTTCGGTGGGCAGTTCGCGCAGCGCGTCGGGGCCGAGGCCGGCCTCGGCGAGCGCGGCGAGGGCGCCGGTACGGCGGTCGCGCACCTGGTTGAGTCCCGGCGGGCCGCTGACGTAGGCGATGGAGCGGTGGCCGGCGTCCACCAGGTGGCGCACGGCCAGCGCGCCGCCGGCGACGTCGTCGACGGAGACCGAGCACTCGGTGGTGCCCTCGGCGACCCGGTCGACGAGCACGAAGGGGATGTTGTGGCGCCGGAAGCCCTCGATGTTGCGGCCGGTGGCGTCGGCGGGGGTGAGCAGGACGCCCCGGACCCGCTGCTCGGCGAAGAGCGAGAGGTACTCGGCCTCCTCGCCGGGGTTCTGTGCGCTGTTGCAGACCATCACGC
>NZ_JBHYJX010000026.1:0-68081 GCF_042740985.1 Streptomyces sp. NPDC058985
CCGATCCCAAGCCCTACGTCTGGACGAAGACCGCAGACGAGATCCTCGAACGCCTCGCCAGCTATCTGAACAGAATTCCTGACTCAAAAGACTAGGTCGTGTCCGCAAAGTCCTGCCGTCCGCCCGGAGGGCGGGCCCCGCGGCGTCCGGTGCGTGCTCTGGGGGTCCCCCCCGGCCGGAGGCTGGGGGAGTGCCGGGCGCAGCCCCTCGTACTGGGCGTAGTCGGGGCTTCGCCCGGTGCGGCGAGAGTGCGTGCCGGACGCCGCGGGGCAGGCAGGACTTTGCGGACACGGCCTAGCCCTGTCGTCCGCGCCCCGCGGGCGGCGGCCCGCCGGGGGCGTTGTCAGTGCCATGGTCCACGATGGGTGCATGAGTGAGCTGACCAGGATCCACGCCCCCGACGGCGTCGCGCCCGCCGCCCAGTACACCCATGTCGTCCTCGGCACCGGGCGGTTCGTGGCCGTCTCGGGTCAGCTCGCCCTGGACGAGGACGGCAGGCCGGTCGGCGTGGGCGACCCCGCGGCCCAGGCCCACCAGGTCTTCGAGAACCTGCGCCGGTGCCTGTCGGCGGCCGGCGCCGGGTTCGACGACGTGGTGAAACTGACGTACTTCGTCACGGACATGGCCCACATGGAGGCGATCCGCGCCGCGCGTGCCGCGCACATACCCGGCGACCGGCTGCCGGCTGCCTCGGCGGTGCAGGTGGCGGCGCTGGTCCGGCCGGAGTTCCTGATGGAGATCGAGGCGTTCGCGGTCGTGGCCCCGTGAGCGGGCCACTGGTGCGGGAGATGACGGTCGCCGACTGCGACCGGGTGGCCCTGATCCGCGTCCGGGGCTGGCAGACCGCCTACCGGGGCCTGGTCCCGCAGGTGTACCTGGACGGCATGGACGCCGCGGGGGACGCCGAGCGGCGCCGCGTCCTGTTCGCCGGCGCCCCCGCCGGCGTGGTGAACCTGGTCGCCGAGAACGATCGCGGCGAGGTCGTGGGCTGGGCCTGCCACGGCCCCTACCGGGACGGTGAACGGCCGACCGGGGACGCCGAGTTGTACGCGCTCTACGTCGACCCGGAGCGGCTCGGCGCGGGCATCGGGCAGGCCCTGATCCGGGAGTCGGTGCGCCGGTGCGCGGCGGCCGGGCACCCGCGGATGCTCCTGTGGGTGCTCAAGGACAACGCCCGCGCCCGGCGCTTCTACGAACGGGCGGGCTTCGGCCCCGACGGCGCCGAGGAGCCCTTCCGGGTGGAGGGCGTCGAGGTGCCCGAGGTGCGGTACGCCGCCGGCCTTCCCGGACGGCCGCACCGGCCTGCCGGCTGACCGCTCACCGCTGCCCCGGGATGCGCGCCAGCGCCCGCACCGCCGCCTGGGCCAGCGCCGGGTGGGCGAGGGCGTCGTTCAGCACGGGGCCGGCCCGGTCGTCGCCGAGGGCGCCCAGGCCCTCGACGCAGGCGAGCGCGACCCGCCGGTGGGGGTCGTGCGGGCGCAGCCGGCGTCGCAGCGTGGTGATCAGGGCGGGCACGGCCTCGGGGGCCCGCAGTTCGACCAGCAGCCGCACCGGGTGCAGGGCGTAGGCGACCCGCAGCTCGTTGGTGGCGAGGGCGGCGGCCGCGCGGGCGGTGCGGGGGTCGCCGAGGCGGGCCAGGGCATGGGCGGCGGCGGCGCAGCGCGGCGGGTCCCGGTGGTTGAGCAGCAGCACGAGGGACTCGAAGGCCCGCCGGTCGCCCGCCGTGCCGAGCCGGAAGGCGGCCAGTTCCCGTGCCCAGAGCGGCTGTCCGGGCTCGGTGAGCACCGCGGCCAGCTCGTCGTGGTCCCCGGTGGCCACGAGCCGGTCGTGGGCGCTCGGGGCGCCCGGCACCCCCGAGGTCGCCGCCTCGGCCCGTAAGCGCTCCGTGACCACGCGCAACTCTTCGTCCATGACACCGAGGTTAGGCGGGTCACCCCGCGGGTGGGACGTACATCACGAACACAGGGGGCTGGCGCGCTCGTTACCCGCGAGTTAATCTCAGACGAGCGGGTCACCCACTCGCAGCAACTCCTCACGGTGGTCTGGTGACGCGGCCACCGGGAGAACAGTCGGTTCGGTACCACGGGTACCGCAGGACGATTCGGCCCCGGGACAGGGCCGGTCGGAGAGAGCCGCCGGGCGGGCGTGTGCACGCCTCCGCGACGGCACCGGGCGTGTGCGATCCCAGCCCGGCAACACCCGCACTCCGCACTCCTTCCTCTTTCACGCATCCGGCGCGCCCCTCGGCGCGTCCGGGCGTGTTCCGTCGTCACCCTCATTCCTGGAGTCCCGCGATGGCCACTCCCCTGTCCGACACCCCTCTGTCCCCGCTCCGGACCATCGCCGTCATCGGCCTCGGCACCATGGGCACCGGCATCACCGAGGTCCTGGCCCGGGCCGGCCGCGCCGTCGTCGGCGTCGACGTCAGCGAGGCGCAGGCCGCCAAGGCGCTCGCCGCACTGGAGTCGTCCACCGCCCGTGCCGTCGAGCGCGGACGCCTCACCGAGCAGGAGCGCGCCGACGCCCTCGCCCGCGTCCGCACCGCCACCGACCTGCGCGCGGCGGCCGACGCCGACCTGGTGATCGAGGTGGTCCCGGAGTCGTACGAGGTCAAGCAGCAGGTCTTCAGGGAGCTGGACGGGATCGTGCGTCCGGAGACGATCCTGGCGACCGGCACCAACGCCCTGTCGGTGACGCGGCTGGCCGCCGAGTCCTCCCGTCCGGAGCGGGTGCTCGGCCTGCACTTCTTCAACCCGGCCCCGGCGATGAAGCTGGTCGAGGTCGTCTCCTCGGTGCTGACCGCGCCGGCCGCCGTCACGGCGGTCACCGATCTCGCCCTGGACCTCGGCAAGGAGCCCGTGGCGGTCGGCGACCGGCCCGGGTTCGTCGCCGACGGCCTGCTGTTCGGCTACCTCAACCAGGCCGCGGCCATGTACGAGGCGAACTACGCCTCGCGGGAGGACATCGACGCCGCGATGCGCCTCGGCTGCGGTCTGCCGATGGGGCCGCTGGCGCTGCTGGACCTGGTCGGCGTGGACACCGCGCGCACGGTCCTGGAGGCCATGTACGCCGCCTCGCACGACCGGCTGCACGCCCCCGCCCCGATCCTCAGGCAGCTCAGCGAGGCGGGCCTGACGGGCCGCAAGGCGGGGCGCGGTTTCTACACCTACGAGGCGCCCGGCAGCGCGGTCGTGGTGCCGGACGCCCTGACCCCGCGCCCGGACGCCACCCCCGTGGCCGGCCACCCGGTGCGCGCGGTGGGCGTCGCCGGGTCGGGCACGATGGCGTCCGGCATCGCGGAGGTGTTCGCCAAGGCCGGGTACGAGGTCGTGCTCGCCGCCCGCAGCGCGGAGAAGGCGCAGACCGCCAAGGCCCGGGTCGGCAAGTCGCTGGCCCGCTCGGTCGACAAGGGGCGGATGAGCGCCGAGGACGCCGCGCGGACGCTTGAGCGGATCGCGCCGACGGGGGCCTACGACGACTTCGCCGACGTCGACCTGGCCGTGGAGGCGGTGGCCGAGGACCTGGAGGTGAAGCGGCAGCTGTTCGCCACGCTGGACAAGGTCTGCAAGCCCGGCGCGGTGCTGGCCACCACCACCTCCTCGCTGCCCGTCGTCGCCTGCGCCCGCGCCACCTCGCGCCCGCAGGACGTGATCGGCATGCACTTCTTCAACCCGGCCCCGGCCATGAAGCTGGTCGAGGTGGTCCGCACGGTGCTCACGGCGGACGACGTCCACGCCACCGTCCGCGAGGTCTGCGCGAAGATCCGCAAGCACGCCGTGGACTGCGGCGACCGGGCCGGGTTCATCGTGAACGCGCTGCTGTTCCCGTACCTGAACAACGCGGTCAAGATGGTGCAGGAGCACTACGCGACGCTCGACGACATCGACGCCGCGATGAAGCTGGGCGGCGGCTACCCGATGGGCCCCTTCGAGCTGCTCGACGTGGTCGGTCTGGACGTCTCGCTGGCCATCGAGAAGGTCCTGCACCGCGAGTTCCGCGATCCGGGCCTGGCCCCGGCGCCGTTGCTGGAGCACCTGGTGGCCGCGGGCTGCCTCGGCCGCAAGACGGGCCGCGGCTTCCGCGAGCATGCCCGCCGCTGAGCGTCCGGGCGACTGGTTCCGGTCACCGGAGGACTGGGGCGGGCTGCTCGATCCGGCCGGGTCTCCCCCGCCCTCCGCGGGCGGGGAGATCCCCGGTCACGCGCATGATTGCGCACACATGCAGTACGTTCGGGTCATGCCCCAGCCCGCCAGGTCCTCACGTACACCAGCCACGCCCGACGCGACGGAGAGCGCGGCCGGCAGCCGCGCCGCCGCCCAGCGGCTCAAAATGCGCCGGGAACTGGCGGCGGCGGCCATGGAGCTGTTCGCGGCCAAGGGGTACGAGGCGACCACCGTCGACGAGATCGCGGCCCAGGCCGGGGTCGCCCGCCGCACCTTCTTCCGCCACTTCCGCTCCAAGGAAGAGGCGATCTTCCCGGACCACGACGACACCCTGGTGCGCGCCGAGTCGGTCCTCAACGCGGCGCCGGCGCACGAGCATCCGCTCGACACGGTGTGCCGCGGCATCAAGGAGGTCATGAAGATGTACGCGGCGCGGCCGGAGATCTCGGTCGCCCGCTACAAGCTGACGCGCGAGGTGCCCACCCTGCGCGAGGCGGAGATCGCGTCGGTGGCCCGCTACGAGCGCCTGTTCACCCGCTATCTGCTCGGCCACTTCGACGAGCACGCGCACGACGACGACGCCAACGACGACCCGCTGCTGGCGGAGGTGGCCGCGTCGGCCGTGGTCACCGCGCACAACCACGTGCTCCGGCGCTGGCTGCGGGCGGGCGGGCAGGGCGACGTCGAGGCGCAGCTCGACCACGCCTTCGCGATCGTCCGCAAGACGTTCGGGACGGGCATCGGCGCGGGGCGCGGTACGGCCTCCACGGGGCGCCCGGAGGGTGCCTCGGCCTCGGTGCACGGCGACGTGCTGGTGACGGTGGCGCGCACCGACGCGCCGCTGCACGAGGTCATGCGGACCATCGAACAGGCCCTCAAGGAGCACTGAGCCCACCCTTCCCCCTGTGACGACGGCCACCCTTCGGGTGGCCGTTTTTGCATGTCAACGCCCCTTTTCCCGCCTCTCGCGACCCCCGTTCGATCGATCATCGCTCATCTGTCGCGTAAAGATTTCATCTGAGAGCAAGTTCTGGCACCGAGTGCCTTGCGGGGTGACACGCGGTGCCATACGTTGAAGGTGTCCGGGCTGTCCCCGCGAGCCATCGCCCGCGTGCCCGGCGCCTGCGTCACAGGCACCCTCCGCGCCACAAAGCGCCGCCGCAGCACCACACCCGCCGAACCGACGGCACCCCTCACCCGACCCTCAGCAGCACCGACGTAACCCTCAGCGCCCCTCCCTCAGGGCGCTCGACGCCGGAGGCAACACCGTGACCATGAAGGACATCCTGGCCGCGATCCAGTCGGCCGACTCCACGCCGGACGACTTCGCCGCCCTGCCGCTCCCCGAGTCGTACCGCGCGATCACCGTGCACAAGGACGAGACCGAGATGTTCGCGGGCCTCGAAACCCGCGACAAGGACCCGCGCAAGTCGATCCACCTCGACGAGGTGGCGCTGCCGGAGCTGGGTCCGGGTGAGGCCCTGGTGGCCGTCATGGCCTCCTCGGTCAACTACAACTCGGTGTGGACCTCGATCTTCGAGCCGCTGTCGACCTTCGGCTTCCTGGAGCGCTACGGCCGCACCAGCGACCTGGCCAAGCGCCACGACCTGCCGTACCACATCATCGGCTCCGACCTCGCGGGCGTCGTGCTGCGCACCGGCCCCGGCGTCAACTCCTGGCACCCCGGCGACGAGGTCGTCGCGCACTGCCTCTCCGTCGAGCTGGAGTCCTCCGACGGCCACAACGACACGATGCTCGACCCCGAGCAGCGCATCTGGGGCTTCGAGACCAACTTCGGCGGCCTCGCCGAGATCGCGCTGGTCAAGTCCAACCAGCTGATGCCCAAGCCGGACCACCTCAGCTGGGAGGAGGCCGCGGCACCGGGCCTGGTCAACTCCACCGCCTACCGCCAGCTGGTCTCCCGCAACGGCGCCGGCATGAAGCAGGGCGACAACGTGCTCATCTGGGGCGCCAGCGGCGGCCTCGGCTCGTACGCCACCCAGTTCGCGCTGGCCGGCGGCGCCAACCCGGTCTGCGTCGTCTCCAGCGAGCAGAAGGCGGACATCTGCCGCTCGATGGGCGCCGAGGCGATCATCGACCGCAACGCCGAGGGGTACAAGTTCTGGAAGGACGAGCGCACCCAGGACCCCAGGGAGTGGAAGCGCTTCGGCAAGCGCATCCGCGAGTTCACCGGCGGCGAGGACATCGACATCGTCTTCGAGCACCCCGGCCGCGAGACCTTCGGCGCGAGCGTCTTCGTCACCCGCAAGGGCGGCACCATCACCACCTGCGCCTCGACCTCGGGCTACATGCACGAGTACGACAACCGCTACCTGTGGATGTCCCTGAAGCGCATCATCGGCTCCCACTTCGCCAACTACCGCGAGGCCTGGGAGGCCAACCGCCTCATCGCCAAGGGCAAGATCCACCCCACCCTCTCCAAGGTGTACGCCCTGGAGGAGACCGGCCAGGCCGCCCACGACGTCCACCGCAACGCCCACCAGGGCAAGGTCGGCGTGCTCTGCCTCGCCCCCGAGGAAGGCCTGGGCGTGCGCGACGAGGAGATGCGCGCCAAGCACGTCGACGCCATCAACCGCTTCCGGAACATCTGAGGAGCGCCGCATGACCGAGCGTCAGAAGGACCGGCCGTGGCTGATGCGCACCTACGCCGGTCACTCCACGGCCGAGGCGTCCAACGAGCTGTACCGGCGCAACCTCGCCAAGGGCCAGACGGGTCTGTCGGTCGCGTTCGACCTGCCGACCCAGACCGGCTACGACTCCGACCACATCCTCGCCCGCGGCGAGGTGGGCCGGGTCGGCGTGCCGGTGGCGCACCTCGGCGACATGCGCCGGCTGTTCCAGGACATACCCCTGGACCAGATGAACACCTCGATGACCATCAACGCCACGGCCATGTGGCTGCTGGCGCTCTACCAGGTCGTCGCCGAGGAGCAGGGGGTGGACATCACCAAGCTCCAGGGCACGACCCAGAACGACATCGTCAAGGAGTACCTCTCCCGGGGCACGCACGTCTTTCCGCCGGGGCCCTCGCTCCGCCTGACGACGGACATGATCGCCTACACGGTCTCCCACATCCCGAAGTGGAACCCGATCAACATCTGCAGCTACCACCTGCAGGAGGCGGGCGCCACGCCGGTGCAGGAGATCGCGTACGCGATGTCCACCGCGATCGCCGTCCTGGACGCCGTGCGTGACAGCGGCCAGGTGCCGCAGGAGCGCATGGGGGACGTCGTCGGCCGCATCTCGTTCTTCGTGAACGCGGGCGTCCGCTTCGTCGAGGAGATGTGCAAGATGCGCGCCTTCGGCCGCATCTGGGACCGCGTCACCCGGGAGCGGTACGGCATCGAGAACCCCAAGCACCGCCGTTTCCGCTACGGCGTCCAGGTCAACTCCCTGGGCCTGACGGAGGCCCAGCCGGAGAACAACGTCCAGCGGATCGTCCTGGAGATGCTGGCGGTCACCCTCTCCAAGGACGCACGCGCGCGTGCCGTGCAGCTGCCGGCCTGGAACGAGGCACTGGGCCTGCCCCGGCCGTGGGACCAGCAGTGGTCGCTGCGCATCCAGCAGGTGCTGGCGTACGAGAGCGACCTGCTGGAGTACGGCGACCTCTTCGAGGGCTCGACGGTGGTCGGGGCGAAGGTGGACGAGCTGGTCGAGGAGTCGCTCGCGGAGATGGAGCGCATCGAGGAGATGGGCGGCGCCATGGCCGCCGTCGAGTCCGGCTACCTCAAGTCCCAGCTGGTCTCCTCGCACGCCGAGCGCCGCGCCCGGATCGAGTCGGGCGAGGAGAAGATCATCGGCGTCAACGCCTTCGAGGGCACCGAGCCGAACCCGCTCACCGCCGACCTGGACACCGCGATCCAGACCGTCGACCCGGCGGTCGAGGCACGGGTCGTCGCCTCGCTCCTGAACTGGCGGGACACCCGCTACCAGCCGCCCTTCAACCACCCGCGCCCCTGCAAGGCGCTGGAGAAACTGAAGGAGGCCGCCAAGGGCACCGACAACCTGATGGAGGCCACCCTGGAGTGCGCCCGCGCCGGCGTCACGACCGGTGAGTGGGCCGGGGCGCTGCGCGAGGTCTTCGGCGAGTTCCGGGCACCGACCGGGGTCTCCTCGGCTCCGGTCGCCGTCGCCGCCGAGGAGGGATCGGCGATGGCCGGTGTGCGCCGCAAGGTGGAACTGACGGCCAAGGACCTCGGAGTGGGCAAACTGCGCTTCCTGGTCGGCAAGCCCGGCCTCGACGGCCACTCCAACGGCGCCGAGCAGATCGCGGTGCGGGCCCGCGACGCCGGGTTCGAAGTGGTCTACCAGGGCATCCGGCTGACCCCGGAGCAGATCGTGGACGCCGCCCTCGCCGAGGACGTGCACGCGGTGGGCCTGTCCATCCTGTCCGGGTCGCACGCCCAGCTCGTCCCCGACGTGCTGGACCGCCTCCGTGTGGCCGGTGCCACGGATATACCGGTGATCGCCGGTGGCATCATCCCCAACGGTGATGCCGAAGCGCTGCGGGCCGCCGGAGTGGCCGCGGTCTTCACCCCGAAGGACTTCGACATCACCGGAATCATCGGCCGGATCGTCGACGAGATCCGGCACGCGAACAAGCTCGACCCCCTGGAGGTCCCCGCATGACGACCGTCAACCGCCTTCGCCCCCGCCGTAGCTGTCTGGCGGTACCGGGAAGCAACCCCCGCTTCCTGGAGAAGGCTCAGGGCCTCCCCGCCGACCAGGTCTTCCTCGACCTGGAGGACGCCTGCGCGCCGCTCGCCAAGCCGGAGGCGCGGCACACCATCGTCAAGTTCCTCAACGAGGGCGACTGGACCGGAAAGACCCGCGTCGTGCGGGTCAACGACTGGACGACCGAGTGGACGTACCGCGACGTCGTGACGGTGGTGGAGGGCGCGGGCCCGAACCTGGACTGCATCATGCTGCCCAAGGTGCAGGACGCCCAGCAGGTGGTCGCCCTCGACCTGCTGCTCACGCAGATCGAGAAGACGATGGGCTTCGAGGTCGGCCGCATCGGCATCGAGGCGCAGATCGAGAACGCCCAGGGCCTGAACAACGTCAACGAGATCGCGCAGGCCTCCCCGCGCGTCGAGACCATCATCTTCGGCCCGGCCGACTTCATGGCGTCCATCAACATGAAGTCCCTCGTGGTGGGCGAGCAGCCGCCCGGCTACCCGGCGGACGCCTACCACTACATCCTGATGAAGATTCTGATGGCCGCCCGCGCCAACAACCTCCAGGCGATCGACGGCCCCTACCTCCAGATCCGCAACGTCGACGGCTACCGCGAGGTCGCGCAGCGCGCCGCCGCCCTCGGCTTCGACGGCAAGTGGGTGCTGCACCCCGGGCAGGTCGAGGCGTCCAACGAGATCTTCTCGCCCTCCCAGGAGGACTACGACCACGCCGAGCTGATCCTGGACGCGTACGACTACTACACGTCCGAGGCGGGCGGCAAGAAGGGCTCCGCGATGCTCGGCGACGAGATGATCGACGAGGCCAGCCGCAAGATGGCCCTGGTCGTCTCCGGCAAGGGCCGCGCCGCCGGCATGAAGCGCACCAGCACGTTCGAGATCCCGGAGGCGTGACGGCCATGCAGTTCGGACGGACCTACGAGGAGTTCGAGGTCGGGGCGGTGTACAAGCACTGGCCGGGCAAGACGGTCACCGAGTACGACGACCACCTGTTCTGTCTCCTCACCATGAACCACCACCCCCTGCACATGGACGCGAACTACGCCGAGCAGACGACGGACTTCGGCAAGAACGTGGTGGTGGGCAACTACATCTACTCGCTCCTGCTCGGCATGTCCGTCCCGGACGTCTCCGGCAAGGCGATCGCCAACCTGGAGATCGAGTCGTTGAAGCACGTGGCGCCGACCTTCCACGGCGACACGCTCTACGGCCAGACGACCGTGCTCGACAAATGGCCGTCGAAGTCGAAGGACGACCGGGGCATCGTGCACGTGGAGACCAAGGGCTACAAGCAGGACGGCACACTGGTCTGCGTCTTCCGCCGCAAGGTGATGGTGCCCACCGAGACGTACATCAAGGAGCGCGGCGGCGAGCAGCCGGGCCGCCCCGACCTGAAGGAACAGGGGAAGTAGATGAGCCGCCTCGCCCAGACCCACGGCCTGACGGACGTGCAGACGGAGATCCTCTCCACCGTCCGGGACTTCGTGGACAAGGAGATCATCCCGGTCGCGACGGAGCTGGAGCACCGGGACGAGTACCCGCAGGACATCGTCGACGGGCTCAAGGAGCTCGGCCTGTTCGGGCTGATGATTCCGGAGGAGTACGGGGGCCTGGGCGAGTCGCTCCTCACCTACGCGCTGTGCGTGGAGGAGATCGCCCGGGGCTGGATGTCGGTGTCCGGCATCATCAACACGCACTTCATCGTGGCGTACATGCTCAAGCAGCACGGCACCCAGGAGCAGAAGGACCACTTCCTGCCCCGGATGGCCGCGGGCGACATCCGCGGCGCCTTCTCGATGTCCGAACCGGCGCTCGGTTCCGACGTGTCGGCCATCTCCTCGAAGGCGGTGCGGGACGGCGACGAGTACGTCCTGAACGGCCAGAAGATGTGGCTCACGAACGGCGGTACGTCGTCGCTGGTGGCCGTTCTCGTGAAAAGTGACGAGGGTCACCCCGAGGGAACCGCAGCCCACAAGTCGATGACGACCTTCCTGGTGGAGAAGGAGCCCGGATTCGGCGAGGTCCGCCCCGGCCTCACCATCCCCGGCAAGATCGACAAGATGGGCTACAAGGGCGTCGACACCACCGAGCTCATCATGGACGGCCTGCGCATTCCGGCCGATCGGGTGCTCGGCGGCGTCACCGGGCGAGGTTTTTACCAAATGATGGACGGCGTCGAGGTCGGCCGCGTCAATGTGGCGGCGCGTGGTTGCGGCGTCGCTCAGCGTGCCTTCGAACTCGGCATCCAGTACGCCCAGCAGCGCCACACTTTCGGCAAGCAGATCGCCCAGCACCAGGCCATTCAGTTCAAGCTGGCCGAGATGGCTACCAAGGTGGAGGCGGCGCATGCGATGATGGTGAACGCTGCACGCAAAAAGGACTCGGGCGAACGAAACGACCTGGAAGCGGGTATGGCCAAGTACCTCGCATCCGAGTACTGCAAAGAGGTCGTGGAGGACGCCTTCCGGATCCACGGCGGGTACGGCTTCTCCAAGGAGTACGAGATCGAGCGCCTCTACCGCGAGGCTCCGATGCTCCTGATCGGTGAAGGCACCGCCGAGATCCAGAAAATGATCATCGGCCGCCGACTGCTCGAAGAGTATCGATTCCAGGGTTAGATGTCCGGATACGGGGTGTTTTCTTGGAGAACAAGGTCACACCCCGTAGGCAGTGTTCGGCCGCCGACTCGGCTTCCTGGCTTACCCAGTTGCGGCTGAGAGCCGCTACGATCGCCGGAAAGCCGCCGTCCCCCGTCAGTGTGCGGCATCATCCGCTACGAAGGTCATCCATGCCCCACAGCCAAACCTCTGCACCTCGCGACAGCCTCGCCGGCGTACGCCTCGCGCGCGGAGCATCGCCGTGGCTTCTGCCGACCGTCGCCACCGCAGCCGTCAGCCTCCTGCGCGCCCGCCGCTCCGGCGCGGCCAAGGCCGTCGCCGTCCCCGCCACCGCGCTCGCGGCCGGGATGCTGTGGTTCTTCCGCGACCCCGAGCGCGAGATCACCCAGGGCCGGGTCGTCTCGCCCGCCGACGGTGTGGTGCAGAGCATCATGCCGTGGAAGGACGGCCGTACCCGCGTCGCGATCTTCATGAGCCCGCTCAACGTCCACGTGAACCGCGCCCCGCTGTCGGGCACGGTCACCTCGGTCGAGCACGTACCGGGCGGCTTCGTTCCCGCTTTCAACAAGGAGAGCGAGAACAACGAGCGCGTCGTGTGGCACTTCGACACCGAGCTGGGCGACATCGAGATGATCCAGATCGCCGGCGCGGTGGCCCGCCGCATCGTCCCCTACGTGCCGCAGGGCACCAAGGTCGAGCAGGGCGACCGGGTCGGTCTGATCCGCTTCGGCTCGCGCGTCGACCTGTACCTGCCCGAGGGTGTGGAGGTCGATGTCGAAGTGGGTCAGAAGACGGTGGCTGGGGTGACTCGAATTGACCGTGATTGATCCACAGACGCAGGCCGGATGGGTGCCCGAGGCCGACGAGATGGACGAAGAGGAGGAGATGCCTCTCTCGCTCCGTCTGTCGATAGCGGACACCCTCACCCTCGGCAACGCCACGTGCGGGTTCATGGCGGTGTACTTCACCACCACCGGGATCCTCATCCCGCACCTCATGGGCAGCGACGAGTCGGGCATGGCCCGGCACAGCGCGGCCACCGCGGTCATCCTGATGCTGTGCGCGGCGATCTTCGACCTGTGCGACGGCCTCGTGGCCCGCAAGCTGCGGTCGTCGCCCATGGGCGCGGAGCTGGACAACCTCTCCGACCTGATCAGCTTCGGGCTGGCGCCGGCGTACTTCGTCCTCGTCTACGGCATGGTCGCGGACGACGCCTACCAGCGAGTGGCGGCGGTGGGGGCGATCGTGGTGCTGCTGGCGGTGGTGCTGCGGCTCGCGCGGTTCTCCTGCGTCACCGTCAAGGACGGCACCTTCCAGGGCATGCCGTCCCCGTTCGGGGCGCTGACGGTGGTGTCGATCGTCCTGCTGGAGCTGCCGTTCGTGGCGACGCTCCTCGCGATCATCGGGACGGCGTGGCTGATGGTGAGCCGGGTGGAGTACCCGAAGCCGCGGGGGCGCCTCGCGGTGGCCATGCTGTCGTGGATCGTGCTGTCGATGGGGCTGCTGGCCGCGTGGGCGTTCGACGCGCCGAGCGGGCAGCTGCTGCTGCAGACGGGATGCGCGTTGCAGCTGGTGATGGGGGCGGTGATCCCGCTGTTCGCGACGGCGCGGCGGGTGAACAACTTCCGTGACAATCGGCGGGAGGCGCGGGCGGCTCAGCCGTAGCGCTGCGCTGGCTTGAGTGGGCCCCGGACCGGGTTGGTCCGGGGCCCTCGCTTTTGCCGGGCCCGGCGCTGCTGTCGCCCTCGCTGGGGGCTCCGCCCCCAGCCCCCCGGGCCTATGCCCACCCACCACCCGACTCGGTGGGATGGAAGGGACCGCAACAGCCCCCTCCGGCGAGCGGCGGGATCAGCTCAGGAAGTCCCGGGCGATGCCCTCCGCCACCCGCTCCAGGATCGGCCCCGCCTCGGCGATGCACTTCTCCACGTCCGGCTCCACGGCCGTCAGCGGGTATGCCCGGCGGATACCGGCCCGCCCCAGCGCCTCCGCCGGCAGCGCCAGCCGCCCGCACACCGCGACGACCTCCTTGCCCGCGGCCCGCGCCGCCGCCGCGACGCCCGCAGGGGCCTTGCCGTGCAGGGTCTGCTCGTCCAGCGAGCCCTCGCCCGTGACCACGAGGTCGGCCCGCTCCAGCGCCGGCGCGAAGCCCAGCACGTCCAGCATCACCTCGATGCCGGGCCGGAACCGCGCCCCGAGGAGCAGCGCACCGTATCCGATGCCGCCCGCCGCACCGGCCCCCGGCGACGCCGCGTACTCGGCGCCCCGCGCGCCCACGCTCTCCGCCTGGGCCAGCACCTTCGCGAAGTGCGTGAGGGCCGCGTCCAGGGCCGCCACGTCCTCCGGCGAGGCGCCCTTCTGCGGGCCGTAGACCGCCGGGGCACCCTTCGGCCCGGTCAGCGGATTGTCGACGTCGCTCGCGAGCACCAGCTCGACGCCGGAGAGCCGCGGGTCGAGGTCGGACAGGTCGGCCGAGGCCAGCGAGGCGAGACCGCCCCCGCCCGGCGCGACCGGCTCGCCGTCCGCGTCCAGGAACCGCGCGCCCAGCGCGGCGAGCATCCCGGCACCGCCATCCGTGGTCGCACTGCCGCCGACGCCGAACACGATCGTCCGGGCCCCCGCGTCCAGCGCGGCCCGCAGCAGCTCGCCCGAACCGTACGTGGACGCGGTCAGCGGCGCGAGAACGCCCTCGGGCAGCCGCTGCAAGCCGCTGGCCTCGGCCATCTCCACGACCGCGGTGTCCTCGCGCAGCGCGAACGCCGCCGTCACCTCGTCACCGAGGGGCCCGGCGACCCGCACCTCACGGCGCTCGAACCCGGCCGCGACCGCCGCGGCCACGGTGCCGTCGCCGCCGTCGGCCACGGGCAGCGCCTCGACCCGGACGTCCGGCACGACACGGCGCAGCCCGGCCGTCACCCGCTCGGCGACCTCCACGGCCGTCAGCGACCCCTTGAACTTGTCCGCGGCGACGAGCACCCGACGGGCCCCGTCCACAGCAGCGTCAGCCACCTTGATCTCCCCTTGCTCTCCGAGCCTTGCGCACGTCAAGGCAGTCGCGCCGCTGCGACCATAACCGGAGGACACCCGCGTCGTCATGCCCTGCCCGCACCCTGGAACGACCGCGCCGGGGGCGGGGCCGGCTCTCGCTACGCTTTCGGGATGACCACTCCTGACTACGCCACCTACATCGCCGGTCTCCCCCGGGTCCTCGCCGGTGCCGCCGCGCTCTTCCGGGACGCCGGGGGACGGGTGCTGCTCGTCGAGCCGAACTACCGCGAGGGATGGGCGCTGCCCGGCGGGACGATCGAGTCCGACGACGGGGAGACCCCGCGGCAGGGCGCCTGGCGGGAGACCCTGGAGGAGATCGGTCTCGACGTCCGGCTCGGCCGGCTGCTCGCGGTGGACTGGGTGGGCGGGACGGGCCGCCCGCCGATCGTGGCGTACCTGTACGACGGCGGGGTGCTCTCCGAGGTTGACCTGAAGGCGATCAGGCTCCAGGAGGAGGAACTGCTGTCGTGGCGGCTGGTGGAGCGCGGCGAACTGGGCACCCATCTGCTCGGGGCACTGCACGGCCGGGTCCTGGCCGCGCTGGACGCACTGGCGGACGGGACCGGCCCGGCGGAGCTGGAGAACGGCGTCAGGGTCGGCCGATAACCGTTCGCCTGGCGGAGCGCGGCCGCCCTACCCTCGGCCGCATGACCAGCAAGCCGCTCGTGGCCATCCTCAGCGGGGCCGGGATCTCGACCGACTCCGGCATCCCGGACTACCGCGGCCCGAACGGGCTGTGGCGGCGCGACCCGGAGGCCGAGAAGCTCGTCACGTACGAGTACTACATGGGCGATCCGGAGATCCGCCGCCGCTCCTGGCTGATGCGGCGGGCGAACCGGACACTGGGGGCCGAGCCGAACGCGGCGCACCGGGCGGTGGCCGAGCTGGAGCGTTCGGGGGTCCCGGTCCGCGTGATCACGCAGAACGTGGACGGGCTGCACCAGCTCGCCGGGCTCTCCGCCCGCAAGGTCCTCGAACTGCACGGCACCGCGCTGAGCTACGTGTGCACCGGCTGCCGGGTCCGCGGGCCGATGACGGACGCGCTCGCCCGGGTCGACGCCGGTGAGGACGACCCGCCGTGCCTGGAGTGCGGCGGGATCCTGAAGTCGGCGACCGTGATGTTCGGCGAGCGCCTCGACCCGGTGGTGATGGGTGAGGCGCTCGCCATCAGCAAGGCCTGCCAGGTGTTCGTCGCCGTCGGCACCAGCCTCCAGGTTCAGCCCGCCGCCGGGCTGGCCGGCGTGGCCGCCGACCACGGCGCCCGGCTGGTCGTCGTCAACGCGGAACCGACGCCGTACGACGACCTGGCCGACGAGGTGGTCCGGGAACCGATCGGCACGGCCCTGCCCGAGCTGCTGCGCGGGCTGGGTTAGGGCCTGGAACAGCGGCGCCCTAGAACAACGGCGCCGGTCCCGCCGTGCCCCGTTCGAAGTCCAGGAGCCGGCGCTTGCGTTCCAGGCCGCCGCCGTAGCCGGTGAGGCTGCCGCTCGCGCCGATGACGCGGTGGCAGGGGACGATGATGCCGATCGGGTTGCGGCCGTTGGCGAGGCCCACGGCCCGGGAGGCGGCCGGGTTGCCGAGGGCGTCGGCGAGTTCGCCGTAGGTGCGGGTCTCGCCGTACGGGATGGAACGGAGTCGGTCCCATACCGTGCGCTGGAACGGGGTGCCGTTCAGACGCAGGTCGAGGGTGAAGTCGGTCAGTCTGCCGTCGAAGTACGCGGTCAGTTCCTCCACCGCCCGCGCGAACGGGGCGTCGTCGGGCGTTCCGAAGGTCTCCTCCGGCGGGCGGTGCCGCTGGTCGGTCATGTAGAGGCCGCACAGGACGCCGTCCTCGGCGACGAGGGTGAGGGGGCCGTACGGGCTGTCGATCACGGTGTGCTGTTTCACGGGTCCGGTTCCCACGGGTCGTCCTACACGGGCAGGAAGTTGATCGGGTGGCTGTCCGTCGCCCACAGGTACTGGACGGCGTACGCCCGCCAGGGCCGCCAGGCCGCCGCGCGGGCGGTGAGCGCCGCCGGGGTGGAGGGCAGGCCCAGTTCCCCCGCGGCGCGGCGGATGCCGAGGTCGGTGGGGAGGAAGGCGTCGGGGTCGCCGAGGGCGCGCATGGCGATGACGTCGGCGGTCCAGGGGCCGAAGCCGGGCAGCGCCAGGAGCCGGGCGCGGGTCTCGGACCAGTCGCACTCGACGCCCAGGTTGACCGAGCCGTCGGCCAGGTGGGCGACCAGGGTGGTGAAGGTCGTGCGGCGGGTGCCCGGCATCGCCAAGGTCCGCGGGTCCACCGCCGCCAGTGCGGCCGTGGACGGGAAGAGGTGGGTCAGGCCGCCCTCCGGGTCGTCGACCGGCTCGCCGTGCGCCGTGACCAGGCGGGCGGCGTGGGTGCGGGCGGCGGCGGTGGAGACCTGCTGGCCGAGTACCGCCCGGACCGCGAACTCCGCCTCGTCCACCGTGCGCGGCACGCGCCGTCCGGGCGCCTTGTCGACGAGCGGCGCGAGCAGCGGGTCGGCGCGCAGCTGGCCGTCGATCGCCGTCGGGTCCGCGTCCAGGTCGAGCAGCCGGCGGCAGCGGCTGATGGCGACGGTCAGGTCGCGCGGGTCGCTGAGGGTGAGGCGGCAGGCGATGTGGTCGGGGCCGGGGGTGAGGGCCACGATGCCGTGACCGTACGGGAGGCGCAGGGTGCGGCGGTAGGCGCCGTCCTGCCACTCCTCCACCCCGGGTACGGCGGTGGCGGCGAGGTGACCGAAGAGGTTGTCGGGGTTGAGGGGGGTGCGGAAGGGGAGGCGGAGGGAGAGGGTGCCGGGGGTGGTGCCGGCGACGCGGTCCTTCGGGGCGCGGGTGCGCAGTTCGCTCGGGGAGAGCGCGTAGACCTCGCGGACGGTGTCGTTGAAGGTGCGCACGGAGGCGAAGCCGGCCGCGAAGGCGACGTCCGCCATGAGCAGCGGGGTGGTCTCGATCAGCACCCGGGCGGTCTGGGCTCGCTGCGCGCGGGCGAGCGCGAGCGGTCCGGCGCCCAGCTCGGCGAGGAGCTGGCGTTCGACCTGCCGGGTGCTGTAGCCGAGGCGCGCGGCGAGGCCGGGCACGCCCTCGCGGTCCACGACGCCGTCGGCGATCAGCCGCATGGCGCGGGCGGTGAGGTCGGCCCGCTGGTTCCACTCCGGGGAGCCGGGGCTGGTGTCCGGGCGGCAGCGTTTGCACGCCCGGAATCCGGCCTGCTGGCAGGCCGCCGCGCTCGGATAGAAGATCATGTTCTGAGGCTTGGGCGGCACCACCGGGCAGCTGGGCCGGCAGTAGATGCGGGTGGTCAGGACGGCTGTGAAGAACCAGCCGTCGAACCGCGCGTCCTTGGACCGGACGGCGCGCACGCAGCGCTCGGTGTCGGTGTGCATTCCCGTCTGCATGGGTCCAGGATGGTCCACCGGCCGGGCAGGTGCTGGCGAGAATCCGACATGGACCTCGCGCTTCCTGGGCCTGCCCGGATCACCTTGGGGAGCGGGAGCCCGGGTTGCCCGGGCTCCCGCTCCGTCCCCGGTTACTCGGTGGCCGTGGGCCGCCGCGAGGCCGCCGTCGCCTTCTTCACGTCCGTCAGCGGGCGCAGCCGGTAGGTGTAGGCGTAGTCCCGGTCGGCGAAGAGCTTGAACTCGTCGTGCGTGTGCGCGCCCCAGCTGTTGTCACCGCCGACGCCCATCTGACGGTGGTTGAGGCGCAGGACCACCTCGTCCCGCGGCGTCAGCTGGTAGTCGTGCCGGACTCCCGTCGACAGGTCCTCCGGCGTGAAGTACGAGGCGTTGGCCTCCAGCAGCGGTTCGCCGGACGCGAGCAGGCCCACCCCTTGGCGGTCGGTGAGGGCGATCCAGCGGACGTCGGTCTTGTTGCCGTTCTCCTGCGGGCGGATGTAAGGGGTCCACTGCTCGGCGACGGTGCCGGAGTAGAGGCCGACGTCGGTGCCGGTGTTGCGGTCCCAGTGGTTCTCCTCGGGGCCGCGCCCGTAGTAGTGCAGGCGGTCCAGGCGGCCGGGAAGGAAGAGCAGGGTGCCGATCTCGGGGATGTAGGGCAGGGTCGCGGCGCCCGGGTGCAGGGTGTTGTCGACCTTGATCTCGCCGTTGCCGAACACCGTGTAGGTGGTGCTGTACGTCGACTCCACCGTGGTGGGCAGCGTGCCGCTGACCTTGATCTCGACGGCGCGGTCGCCGAGGGGGCGCACGGCCACGTCCGTGACCGTGCGGCGGGAGCCGGCGTCGCGCCAGGTCTGGTTGCGGGTGTGCTGGCCGTTGCCCTTGTCGTTGTCGGTGGGCGCCCGCCAGAAGTTGGGCGCGGGTCCCGAGGTGATGAGCGGGGTGCCCTTGGCCTCGTAGGAGGTGATGGTGCCGGTGCGCTTGTCGACGGTGACGGAGAAGTCCTTGCCGCGGACCCGCACCTCCTTGTCGCGGTCGTCGTGGCGCAGGGCCGGGACGCTCACGAGCGGTACGGGGGCCGCCGTGGGGGCTTCGGGGCCGACGGGGAGCTGCAGGCGGGCCACCTCGAAGCCCGCCTCCGCCCACGGCGTAGCGTCCTTGGTGGTGAAGGACAGCTCCAGGAAGTACTCGGTGCCGTCGTCCGCGTCGTCCGGGAGGCGGACGGGGAGGGTGATGTCCTTGGCGGCCCCGGGCGCCACGTCGAGCTGGTCCCGGGTCAGCTTCCCGCGCCGCACCACCTGGCCGTCGGCGACGAGCTGCCACCGGCCGTCGAAGTCACGCAGGCCGGTGAAGAGGTACTCGTTGGTGAGGGTCACCGCGCCGGGGTCGCCGCCGGGCCGGCGGGTGACGTGGATCGCCTGGTAGACGCGCTTGACCTCGGCGGCCTTGCCGGTGTGGCCGCGGTCGGCGGTGACGATGCCGTCGGCCACGAAGGCGCCGTCGTTGGGGTTGTCGCCCCAGTCGCCGCCGTACGCGAGGAACGTCTTCTCCCGGGGCCGCTTCCGCTCGGTCCGCACCGTGGCGGCGTCGAACCAGAACCGCACGCCGTCGTCCTTGGGACCGCGGTCGTCCCGGGCGAGTTCGCCGGCGGAGAGCGCCCGGGCGTAGACGCGGGCGCGGCGGATCCTGCCGCTGAACTCGCGGGTCTGAGCGTCGGCGTCGGTGGCGAGGGCGAGGGGCGCGGTGTTGCCGCTGGGGCGCCGGTCGGTGGTGCGGGTGGCCCGTACCACGCCGTCCACGTAGAGGGTCAGCGTTCCGGCGTCCGCGTCGAAGACACCCGCGAGGTGGTGCTCCCGGCCGGTCCAGTCGTCGGGCACGTCCCAGTTCGCGGTGATCCACTGGCCTTCGGAGTGGATGAAGAACTCCAGCTTCCGGTCGTTCTGCTTGAGCGCGTACTGGGTGTCGCCCTTGGCGACGATCGGCTGGTGGTAGCCGGTCACGTGTGGGGTGATCCAGGCCTCCAGGGTCAATGAGTCGCGGAGGTCGAGGCTGTCGTCGCGTTCGAAGACCGTGATGCCGGACAGGCCCTCGTCCCGGTCGAGCCCGCCGCGGGTGGCCAGGATCTCGCCGCGCAGTGCGGCGGGTCCGGACTCGGTGAGCAGGGTGCGGGCGGGGACCGGGGTGTACAGGGACTGGTCGACGAAGTCCCAGATCCAGCCGCCCTGCAACACGTCGTGGGCGCGTACGACGTCCCAGTACTTCTTGAGGTTGCCGTTGGAGTTCCCCATCGCGTGGGCGTACTCGATCATGACGTACGGCCGGGTGTCGGAGGTGTCCCGGGCGCGCTGCTCGACGCGCTGCGGGGTGTCGTACATCTCCGAGCGGATGTCGCTGATGCCGGGGCGGTCGTCGCCCTCGTACTGGATGACGCGGGTGGGGTCGTAGGAGCGGATCCAGTCGTGCATGGCGTTGAAGGTGCTGCCGCCGCCCGCCTCGTTGCCGAGCGACCAGATGACGACGGAGGCGTGGTTCTTGTCGCGGTGGACCATGTTCTGGGCGCGGGCGACGCACGCCTCGGTCCAGTCGGGGTGGTCGCCGGGGTACTCGTCGCGGATGCCGTGGGTCTCCAGATTGGTCTCGTCGACGAGGTAGAGGCCGTACTCGTCGGCCAGTTCCAGCCAGTACGGGTTGTCGGGGTAGTGCGAGGTGCGGACGGAGTTCATGTTCATCCGCTTGATGATCTTCGCGTCCTCGACCATGTCCTCGCGGGTGAGCGCCGTGCCGCGGGACGGGTGCATCTCGTGCCGGTTGGTGCCGCGGAAGGAGACGGGCCGGCCGTTGATCCGCATCAGCCCGTCCTTGAGCGCGAACTCGCGCAGGCCCACCCGGTGGGACAGGGTCTCGATGACCTTGCCCGCCGGGTCCCGCAGGCGCAGGACGGCCGTGTAGAGGTACGGGTGCTCGGCCGACCAGAGCCGGGGCTCGGGCACCGCCTTGGCGGCCCGTACGGTGACGTCCTCGCCGGGGCCGGCCGTGCCGAGGTCGGCGGACTGCTGGAGGGGCCGGGACCAGACGGCGTGGCCGCGCGCGTCGTAGAGCTGGGTCTCGACGGTGCAGCGGCCGGTGCCGCCTTCGCCGTACGCCCGCACGCTCGCGGTGACGGCCAGCTCGGCGGCGGTGTACGTGTCGTTCAGCGGGGTGTCGAGCTTGAAGTCGCGCAGGTGCACGGCCGGGGTGGAGTAGAGGTAGACCGAGCGGAAGATGCCGCTCAGCCGGATCATGTCCTGGTCCTCCAGCCAGTCGCCGTCGGCGTAGCGGTAGACCTCCACCGCGATCTGGTTGGTGCCGGGCTTCAGGTGGTCGGTGATGTCGTACTCGGAGGGGGTGTAGGAGTCCTCGTCGTAGCCGACCAGTTCGCCGTTGATCCACACGTAGTGGGCGGACTTGACGCCCTCGAAGTGGAGGAAGGTGCGACGGCCCGTCCAGTCGCGGGGGACGGTGAAGGTGCGCCGGTACTGGCCGACCGGGTTGTAGCGGGTCGGCGCGGTGGGCGGCTGCGGGTCCTCGCCGAGGCCGTTGGGGCCCCAGTACGGGTAGGTGATGTTGAGGTAGATCGGGAAGTCGTGGCCGTGCAGCTGCCAGACGGAGGGGACGGGGATCGTCTCCCAGTCGCCGTCGTCGGTGTCGGTGCGGTGGAAGTCGGCGTCCCGGTCCTCGGGGCGGTCGGCGTAGGCGAACTTCCAGGTGCCGTCCAGGCTGAGCCGGTACGGCGAGCGGGTGCGGTCGGCGGCGAGCGCCTGCTCGACGTCCTGGTACGGCATGAGCGTGGTGTGCGGGGGCTCGGTCCCGAGCCGGAAGACGCCGAAGTCGTTCCACTCCGGGGGCGCGGCGGGCTGCGGCCGCCGCCCGGCCGCGTGCGCTCCGGCGGGCGACGCGGACAGGGCGAGGGCGCCGAGGACGGCGGCACCGCCCTCCATGAGACGGCGGCGGCTGACGACGGGGCGGGGCAGGCGGGCCGGGGATCCGGTGGGTGACACGGGCGAGTGCGGCATGACCGTGGCCTTCCGTGGGTTTCGGGGGCGGCTCAACACACGGTGCTGTGGAGGCAGTTGACACTGGGCTTGTTCACAACTGCCGGTGACGCGGCGACTACTGAGTCAAGGTCACCCTAGGACCCGAACACAACCGAATCAATTATCCCGTCGGACTCTGTTGGTTCCTGAGCGAGAGGCCGGAACTCAGGGCCGCGTGAGGGTGTCCCACTCGACGGTGCGGTCGCACCAGCGGTCCAGGAGGACGCGGTCGTGGCCGACGGCCAGCAGTCCGGCGCCGGTGGCGGCCCGGTAGTCCTCCACGACCCGCACCAGGGCGGCCGTGGTCGAGGCGTCGAGCATCGCCGTCATCTCGTCGCACACCAGCCAGCGCGGGCGCAGCACCAGGGCGCGGGCCAGGCAGGCGCGCTGCAACTGGCCGTCGCTGACCTCGTGCGGGCGCCTGGTCAGCAGGTCGGTGGTCAGTCCGACGATGGCGGCCAGTTCGGCGACCCTGACGGCGGCGTCCGCGCGCCGGCCGGTGGCGCGCAGCGGTTCGGCGATCAGGTCGGCGAGGGTGAGCCGGGGGTCCGCGGAGAGCCGGGCCTGCTGGAAGACGACACCGAAGGCGGTGCGGCGCTCGCGCGGGGCGCGGTGGCGCCAGCGCCGTACGGGTGTGCCGTCGACGACCAGGGTGCCGGCCTCGGGCTGGTGCAGCAGGGCGGCGACCCTGGCGAGGGTGGACTTGCCGCAGCCGCTGGGGCCGAGCAGTCCGACGGCCTCCCCCGGCGCGACGGAGAGGGTGACGTCCCGGAAGACGGGCGCCTTGCGGGCGTATCCGGCGGTCACGGTGCGCAGTTCAAGCACGGTCGGCGGCCTCCGGGAGCGCGGCGTGGGGGTGGTGACAGGCGACCGTGCCGGTGAGCGGCGGCAGGACGGCGCAGGCGTCGGTCGCCCGGCCGCAGCGGGCGGCGAAGGCGCAGCCGTCCGGGAGGGCGCCCAGCTCGGGCGGCAGGCCGGGGATCGGGGTGAAGGCGTGGTCGGGCAGCGCGTCGAGCAGCCCCCGGCTGTAGGGGTGGCGGGGGCCGGGGGCGCCGAAGAATGCGGCGGCGTCGGCGAGTTCGACGATCCGGCCCGCGTACATCACGGCGATCCGGTCGGCGACGCGCTCGGCGGCGGCCAGGTCGTGGGTGATCATCAGCAGGGCACGGCCCTCGCCGTCCGCCTTGTTGTCGACATGTCGTCTCAGCTCGTCGACGGTGCGGTCGACCAGGTCCCGGTCGAGTCCGGTGGTGGGCTCGTCGGCCAGCAGCAGCGGGGCGTCGCCGACCAGGGCGAGGGCGGTGGCGGCGCGCTGGGCGAGGCCGCCGGAGAGTGCGTGCGGGTGGTGGTCGAGGTGGTCCACGGGGAACGCGGCGCGTCCGGCGGCGGCCTCGGCGGCCTTGCGCAGGGCCGCGCGGCCACGGGTGCCGGTCAGTTCGGCGACCGTCTCCTCCAGTTGGGAGCGGATGGTGCGCACGGGGGTGAGGTGGGCAGCCGGGCTCTGCGGGACGAGGCCGACCAGCCGGCCCCGCACGGTACGGGCGAAGGTGCGCTCGTCGGTGGCGAGCAGGTCCAGGTCGCCGAGCAGAGCTGCGCCCGCGGTCTGCGCGTTGCCGGGCAGCAGGCCAAGGAGGGCGGAGGCGAGGACCGACTTGCCGCAGCCGCTCTCGCCGATCAGGGCCAGGCACTCGCCGGCCGCCACGTCGAAGTGGGCGTCGGTCACGGCGGCGACGCGGCGCCCGCCGGGCATCAGGAAGCGCACCGACAGACCGCGTACCGACAGCACGGGGGCTCGCCCGGTCACAGCATCAGCTCCGATCGGCGGCGGGGGTTGATCCGCTCCCGCCAGGCGCCCGCGAGTCCGGCGACGGCGAGGGTGGGGACGATGATGAACAGTCCCGGGAAGAGGGTCGGCCACCACTGTCCGGCGAGCAGCGAACCCCGCGCCTCCTGGATCAGGTTGCCGAGGCTTGCGGTGTGCGTGGGCAGCCCGAGCCCGAGGAAGGACAGCGCCGACTCGTGCCACATGGCGTGCGGCACCATCAGCACGGCGGCGAGCGCGGCCTGGGGCAGCACGCCCGGCAGCAGATGCCGTACGGTCACCCGCCACCGGGAGGCGCCGCCGGAGACGGCCGCGTCGACGTAGGGGCGCGAGCGCAGGGACAGCACCTCGGCGCGGACGATGCGCGCCGTGGACAGCCAGTGGGTGAGCGCCACGGAGGCCACCACCGGCCAGACGCCCGGCCGGAACATCGCGACGATGAAGATGCCCAGCAGCAGGTGGGGCACGGAGGAGATGGTGTCGACGACCCGCATCACGCCCCGGTCGACCCAGCCGCCCAGCGCCCCGGCGGTGGCGCCCACGGCGGTGCCGACGACCGTCGCCGTCAGCGCGGCCGCCACCCCGACCAGCAGGGAGACGCGCAGTCCGTACACGCAGCGCAGCAGCAGGTCCCGGCCGACGTCGTCGGTGCCGAAGGGGTGCTCCGGGCTCGGTGGCCGCAGCTTCGCCGCGAGGTCGACGGCCTGCTGGTCGAGCTGGACCAGCGGCGGCACGAGCAGCACGGCGAGGACGGTCAGGGCGAGCAGCGCGGCGGAGGTGCGCAGGCGCAGGGTGCGGGTGGAGCGGCGGGCGGTGCCCTGGGAGCGCCAGGCGGGGTCGGGGGCCGGGGTGGGCGCGGGCGCGGTGGGTGGCGGCGCGGCGGGGTCACATGTCACTGAGCTTCACCCTCGGGTCGAACAGTCCGTAGAGCAGGTCGGCGAGCAGGTTGCCGGCGAGTACGGCGGCGGTGGCGAGGGTGGTCAAGGCCGCCAGCAGCGGGAAGTCGACGGCGGTGGCCGCCTCGACGGTGGCCGCGGCGATCCCCGGCCAGCTGAAGACGCTCTCCACCAGCAGGGCGCCGGTGATGAGTTCGGGAACGCGCGAGCCGATCAGGGTGAGCACCGGCAGCAGTCCCGAGCGCAGGGCGTGCCCGAGCAGGACGGTGCGCTCCCCCAGGCCGCGGGCGCGCGCGCCGCGCACCGGGTCCTCGGCGAGGGCGTCGCCGACGCCTTGGCGCACGTACAGCGTGAACCACGGCAGTTGGGAGACGGCGAGCACGCCCGCGGGCAGCGCGACGTGGCTCGCGACCTGGCCGGGGGTGACCCGCTCGCTCGCGGTGTCGGTCAGGCCGCCGGCCGGCAGGACGTCCCACTGGAGGGCGAACAGCCACACGGCGAGCAGCGCGATCCAGAAGACCGGTGCCGCCTCCAGGGTGTACGCGAGTGAGGTGACCGCCCGGTCGAGCATCGAACCGGGGCGGCGGGCGGCCAGCACGCCGAGGACCGTGCCGGCCAGGACGGCGGCGGCGAAGGCGACGGCGCACAGCAGGACGGACCAGACGAGGCGTTCGCCGATGACCTGCGTCACCGGCTGGCGCATCACCCCGGAGTGGCCGAGGTCGCCGGTGAGCGCGGAGGTCAGCCAGTTCCACCAGCGGACGACGAACGACTGGTCGACGCCGAGGTTCTCCCGCAGCCGGTCCAGGGTCTCCTGGTCGGCGCCGAGCGCGGCGGTGCCGGCGTACGCCTTGACGGGGTCGAAGGGGGAGGCGGCGGCGATCGCGAACACACCGAAGGTGACGACGAGGACGACGGGGACGGCGAACAGCGCCCGCCGCCCCGCCAGCCGTGCCATCGCTTCCCAGGGCACGCGCCGGGGAGACCGGGTCACTTCTTGGGCTGCCAGTCCTCGATGTTCCACCAGGGCCCGCTGGCGAAGCCGTGCTCGTGCGGCTCCAGCTGGGTGGTCAGCCCGTCCCAGCGGTCGGCGAGGACGTAGAGGTGGTCGATGTGGGTGAGGAAGGTGTAGCCCGGGTTCTCCACGAGCGCCTTCTGGAGCTTGCCGTAGGCGGCGGCGCGCGTCTTCGGGTCCTGGGTGCGGCGGCCGGCATCGAGGGCCTGGTCCACGGCCGGATCGTCGTAGTGGGCCATGTTGTTGAAGCCGTCGCCGGCCAGCGAGGAGTGCAGCAGGGTGTAGAGGCCGAAGTCGGGGTCGCCGACGCTGCCGAAGCCGGCGAGGACGGCGTCGCGTCCCATGCGCGGCTCGATGACCTCCCAGGTGGCGCCCTCCACCTTCACCTCGATGCCGGCCTTCTTGGCGTCGGAGGCGTAGGCGAGCGCGTGGTCCTGACGGACCTTGTCGCCCGAGGGGTAGTAAAGGGTGAACGAGGCGCGCTGTCCGTCCTTGGCGCGGATGCCGCCGGAACCGGCCTTCCAGCCGGCCTCGTCCAGGAGGCGCTCGGCCTTGGCGAGGTCGCGCGGGCGCTCGATGGCGCGCTCGTACCAGGGGTCGTCGACGGGCAGCGGCCCGTACGCCGGCCGGCCCGCGCCGTCGAGGATCTTGTCGACCATCGCCCGGCGGTCCACGGCGGCGTCCAGGGCCCGCCGGATCGCGCGGTCGCCGGTGACCTTGCCGGAGGTGGGCAGGGTGACGGCCCGGAAGTCGTAGGACCGGGCCTCGTAGGTGCGCTTGCCCTCGTCGTTCTTGAAGGTGGCGGCGAGGTTGGGCGGCAGGACGGCGCCGTCGAGGTCGCCGGAGCGCAGCCGGGTGGCGCGCACGTTGTCGTCGGCGACGACCGCCATGGTGAACGACTTCACGGTGGGCTTGTCGCCCCAGTAGTGCGGGTTGGCCTTGAAGGCGAGCTTCTCGCCCTTGCTCCAGTTGGTGAGCACGTACGGCCCGGTACCGACGGGCTTGGTGTTGAAGTCACCGGTGTTGGGGTCCTGCCC
Source organism: Streptomyces sp. NPDC058985 (assembly GCF_042740985.1). Classification (NCBI taxonomy): domain Bacteria; kingdom Bacillati; phylum Actinomycetota; class Actinomycetes; order Kitasatosporales; family Streptomycetaceae; genus Streptomyces; species Streptomyces sp. NPDC058985. The sequence continues at coordinate 26,774 of NZ_JBHYJX010000026.1, forward strand.
GCCCGCCAGGTGTTCGGGGACGACGGGCAGCACCGTGCGGGCGGCGAAGGCGGCGTAGGGGTACTTGAGCGTGAAGACGACGGTGTCGTCACCGGTCGCGCGGACGTCCTTGACGGCGTCGAGTTCGCTACGGGCGGTGTAGTTCGTCTTCTCGTCGAGGACGGTGCGGTACGTGTAGACCACGTCCTGGGCCGTGAGCGGTTCGCCGTCGCTGAACTTCACGCCCTTGCGGAGGGTGTACGTGTAGGTCAGGCCGCCGTCGGCGATCTTCGGCAGGGCGGCCGCGAGGGCCGGCTTCAGCTTCAGGCCGGTGTCGCGGGCGAGCAGCCCGTCGAAGATCTTGGAGTTGCCGTCCTTGCCGTAGCCGAGCAGCGGGCTGAGGGTGTCCGGTTCGGAGCCCACCCCGATCACCACGGACGCGGCCGCGCCGGCGTCGTCGTCCGTTCCGCCACCGCCGGGCGCGGAGCAGGCGGTGACGCCGACGGCGACCGCCGCCGCGACGGCGGCACTTCGTATCCGACGGGTTGTCATGTCTCCCCCACACTGGTTGGCGATGCGGGGTTATTGCACATCAGTTGCAATTAAGGCGTCAAGCCAGGTGAGAGGCGCCTCGCCCGGCGACTGCCTCCGCAGGGACCGGGAGCGACACGTGGGACCAGTACTGGACGGCGCATGCGATCGGCAGGAAACTGCCATATCGCCCGATTGACCGTGCGACGGGCGCCAACCAGGAGGAAACGGCCGTGTCGACCGCAGCAGAGGGAAGCACCGGAGCAGAACCGGAAGGGCCGTCGACGGATACCGGACCGGCGGGCCCGAGTGCGCTCAAACGCACGGTCTTCTTCGGGTCGGCGGTGCTGATCCTGGCGATCTCGATCTGGGCGATCGCCACGCCGTCCGGTGCCGAATCCGCCATCGGAGTGGCTGTCGACAAGATCTCGTCCTGGTTCGGCTGGTACTACTTCCTCGCCGCGACCGTCTACCTCGGATTCGTCGTCTTCGTCGGCGTGTCCAAGTACGGCACGATCAAGCTGGGGCCCAAGCACTACAAGCCCGACTACGGGCTGTTCGCCTGGGCGGCGATGCTGTTCGCGGCGGGCATCGGCATCGACCTGATGTTCTTCTCCGTCTCCGGTCCGGTCAGCCACTACCTCGCGCCGCCGGAGGGCGACCCGGAGACGGTGGAGGCCGCCCGGCAGGCCGTGGTCTGGACGCTGTTCCACTACGGCATCACCGGCTGGGCCATGTACGCGCTGATGGGCATGGCGCTCGGCTTCTTCGCCTTCCGGTACCGGCTGCCCCTCGCCATCCGGTCAGCGCTCTACCCGGTCATCGGACGCCGGATCCACGGCCGGATCGGGGACACCGTCGATCTGGCGGCCATCATCGGCACCGTGTTCGGCATCTCCGTGTCGCTCGGCATCGGTGTGGTGCAGCTCAACTACGGGCTGAAGGTGCTCTTCGACGTGCCGGAGGGTCTCCCCGCCCAGATCGGCCTGATCGCCGTGGCGGTGGTGATGGCGACGGTGTCCGCGGTGGCAGGTGTGGACAAGGGCATCCGTCGGCTGTCGCAGCTCAACGTCCTGCTCGCCGTCCTGCTGATGCTCTTCATCCTCGTGGTGGGTGAGCCCTTCCGGCTGCTCAACTCCCTCGTGCAGAACGTCGGGGACTACGTCAGCCGCTTTCCCTCGATGACCCTGAACACCTTCGCCTACGACCAGCCCACCGAGTGGCTGGACGCGTGGACGCTCTTCTTCTGGGCCTGGTGGATCGCCTGGGCGCCCTTCGTCGGACTCTTCCTGGCCCGCATCTCCCGCGGCCGCACCCTGCGTCAGTTCGTCGCCGCGACGCTGATCATCCCCTTCGTCTTCACCGGTCTCTTCCTGGCCGTCTTCGGCAACAGCGCGCTGTTCCTGGTCCGCGACGGCAACACCGAGTTCGGCCAGACCGCGATGAACACCCCCGAGCAGGGCTTCTACGGCCTGCTCGAGCAGTATCCGGGCGCGTTGTTCAGCGCGGGACTCGCCACCTTCGTCGGACTGCTGCTGTACGTCACCTCCGCCGACTCCGGGGCCCTGGTGATGGGCAACCTCAGCTCCCACCTGCCGACTCCGGTGACCGACGCGGCCCCGTGGCTGCGCATCTTCTGGGCGCTGACGACGGGTCTGCTCACCCTCGCCATGCTCATCGTGGGCGGCGTGCAGGCACTCACCGACGCCACCATCATCATGGGTCTGCCGTTCTCCTTCGTGATGTTCCTGATCATGGTGGGGCTCTATCTGGCGCTGCGCACCGAGTACATGCGGGAGGAGGCGCTGGCCACCACGCTGCCGGCGTCGCTGTCGGGACGGACGACGCAGCAGGGCCCCACCGCGGCACGGAACTGGCGGCAGCGGCTGACGCGTGCGATGGCCTTCCCGGGCAGGCGGGCCGCCGTCAGGTTCGTCGACGACGTGTGCCGCCCGGCCTTCCAGGAGGTCGGCCAGGCTCTGCGGGAACAGGGAGCGGAGGCCGAACTCCTGGAAGGGGTCAGCGAGGAGAACGGACTTCCGCACGTCGGCCTCCAGGTGCCGATCGGCCCGAGCGACGCGTTCAGGTACGAGGTCTGGCCCGTCGAGAAGCCGACCCCCGGCTTCGCCACCCGGTCGGTCACCACCCACGACACCTACGTGCGCTTCGAGGTCCGGCTCGCCGAGGGCAACCAGGGCTACGACGTGATGGGCTACACCCAGGAACAGCTCATCGGCGACAGCCTCGACCAGTACGAGCGGCATCTGGAATTCCTGCGCCTGCACCGCGAGGCCACCGACCGGTCCGCCCTGCCCAGCCACCGCCCGGACTCTCCGGAAGCGAACTCGCCCGAGTAGCCGCCCCGCGTAGCCGCCCGGACTATCGGCCCAGCCGGGCGGCGAACTCCGCGTGGGCCCGGTCGTCGAAGAGCACGAACCTGACCTCCTCGACCTCGGTGTCCGCCTCCCGTACGGCCGTCACGGCGATCCTGGCGGCGTCCTCCAGCGGCCAGCCGTAGACGCCGGTGGAGATCGCCGGGAAGGCCACGACACGGGCACCCAACGCGTCGGCCACGCGCAGGGACTCGCGGTGGCAGGAGACGAGCAGGCCGGAGCGGTCCTCGGTGGCCGACCAGACCGGCCCCACCGTGTGGATCACCCAGCGCGCGTCCAGGGCTCCGGCGGTGGTGGCGACCGCCCGGCCGGTGGGCAGCCCTCCGCCGAGGTGTCCCGCGCGGAGCCTGCGGCACTCCTCCAGGATCGCGGGTCCGCCGCGCCGGTGGATGGCGCCGTCGACGCCGCCTCCGCCGAGCAGGGAGGAGTTGGCCGCGTTGACGATCGCGTCGGCGCTCTCGCGGGTGATGTCGCCCTGGACGAGCGTGATGGTGGTCATGGGCCCTTCCCTGTCGTCGCCGTCTGCCTCGTGCCCGGGGTCTGCCGCTGCCCGCGCCACCCGGCTTCGTCGCGTGGTCAGGTCTGACGCAGCCTGCGCCACACGGCCTTGGCCGCGTTGTGCCCCGACATGCCGTGCACACCCGGGCCGGGCGGGGTGGCCGACGAGCAGATGAAGACGGCCGGGTGCGGGGTGGTGTACGGGAACAGGGAGAGCTTGGGGCGGAGCAGGAGCTGGAGGCCGGAGACCGCACCGGAGGCGATGTCGCCGCCGACGTAGTTGGCGTTGCGGGCGGCCAGTTCGGGTGGGCCGGCGGTGGCGCGGGCGAGGACGCGGTCGCGGAAGCCGGGGGCGAAGCGCTCCAGTTGGCGTTCTATCGCGTCGGTCAGGTCGCCGGTCCAGCCGTTGGGGACGTGGCCGTACGCCCAGAAGACGTGCTTGCCGGCCGGAGCGCGGGTGGGGTCGGCGACGCCGGGCTGCACGGTGATGAGGAACGGCGCGTCGGGCGCGCGGCCCGCGCGGGAGGCCGCGTTCAGCGCGGCGCCGATCTCCGCGCTGTCGGCGCCGATCTGCACGGTGCCGGCGCGGCGCGGTGCCTCGGCGGTCCACGGCACGGGCCCGTCCAGCGCGTAGTCGATCTTGAAGACGCCGGGGCCGTACCGGTAGCCGGCGTAGTGGTTGCCGAGGCCGGCGATACGGGCGAGGGCGGTGGGCGAGGTGTCGAAGACGTAGGCGCGGGCGGGCGGCAGGTCGTCGAGGCGCTTGACCACGTAGTCGGTGTGGACGGCGCCGCCGAGGTCCTGGAGGTGGCCGGCCAGGGCGTCGGAGATGGCCTGGGAGCCGCCGCGGGCCACGGGCCAGCCGCGGGCGTGCGCGGCGAGGGCGAAGACCAGACCGATGGCGCCGGTGGCGAACCCGCCGAGCGGGGCCATGACGTGCGCGACGAGGCCCGCGAAGAGGGTCTTGGCCCGCTCGTCGCGGAAGCGGCGCATCAGCCACGTCGACGGGGGCAGCCCGACCAGGCCGAACCGGGCCAGGGTGACCGGGTCGCGGGGCAGCGCGGTCAGCGGCAGGGACATGAAGTCCCGGGCCAGGGTGTCCCACCGGGGCAGGAAGCGCTCGACCAGCCTGCGGTACGTGCCCGCGTCGCGCGCTCCGAAGGAGGCGGCGGTCTCGCCCACCGACCGGGACAGCACGGCGGCGGAGCCGTCCAGGAAGGGGTGCGCCATGGGCAGCGCGGGGTGCAGCCACTCCAGTCCGTACCGCTCCAGGGGGAGGTCTCGGAAGGCGGGCGAATTGATGCCGAGGGGGTGCGCGGCGGAGCACGGGTCGTGCCGGAAGCCCGGCAGCGTCAGCTCCTCGGTGCGCGCCCCGCCGCCCACCGCGCCCTGGGCTTCGAAGACGGCGACCGAGAAACCCCGGCGGGCCAGCTCCACGGCAGCGGTCAGCCCGTTCGGCCCCGCACCCACTACGACCGCATCGAGCATCGACGGCACCTTCGGACCCCTTCGTCAGCCGATGGCAACTCCGGATCAGGATATGCCCGGGGTCCGACGGCCGGCGGTCGCGGGTGGGGCGGGGAGGGCTGGAGGCGAGGGGCGAGGGCGGGCCCCTGGTCGCCGGGGGGCGGGGGCGGGTCGCCTCCGGCGCCGAGATCAGGCTTCGCCGGACAGCAGCCCCACCACCCGGCGGGCCGTGGCCGCGTCGCGGGCCGCGGTGAACGGCAGGTCATTGCCCCCGGTGACGCGGAAGGGTACGCCCGTACGGGTCAGGTGGACGCCGCCCGCCTCCTCGACCAGGAGCAGTCCGGCCGCGTGGTCCCAGGCGGCCTCCCACGAGAAGGCGGTGGCGTCGGACTCGCCGCGGGCGACGGCGAGGTACTCCAGGCCGGCCGAGCCGCAGGCCCGCGGGGCGACACCCGGGGTGCGCAGACCGAGCAGGTCGTGCTTCTGCTCGTCCGTCGTGTAGTCCGGGTGGGAGGTGGCGACGCGCAGGTCGCGGCCGGGCTCGGGCACGCCCGCGTACAGCCGCTCACCGTCCAGGTACGCACCCCGGCCCCGTACGGCGGTGGCGAGCCGGTCGTCGGCCGCGGCGTAGGTCCAGGAGGCGTGCACGACTCCGTGCCGGGCGAGCGCGACCAGGGTGCAGAAGCCCCGCTCGCCGCGCACGAACTGCCGGGTTCCGTCGACCGGGTCGACGATCCACACCGGTGCGTCGCCCCGTAGCGCCTCGTAGGAGGCGGGGTTGGCGTGCACCGCCTCCTCGCCGACGACGACCGAGCCGGGCAGCAGGTCGGCGAGGGCGTCGGTGAGGTACAGCTCGGCCTTGCGGTCGGCGTCCGTCACCAGGTCGTGCGGGCCGGCCTTCTGGTCGACCTCGTCCGCCGCGAGCCGCCGCCAGCGCGGCATGATCTCCTGGGCGGCCGCCTTGCGGACGGCCTCCTCCACGTCGTCGGCGTGCCGGGCGAGAAACTCGTCGATGGTTTCGTTGTTCTCGATCATGGCTCCATGAGAGCACGTCCCGCTGACAATCCCCGCCCGGGTGGTGTACTCCGGGTGGAATCGGCACGAACATGCGGTGCGGGGGTCACCGGCCGACCGCGTACCCCTGCATGCCGCGCGGGTTCGCCGCCGCCGACAGCACGCCTGTCTCCGGGTCCCGCGCGACGGCGCACAGCCGGCCCTCCGACCAGGCGTCGCCCACCGTCACGTCGTGCCCGCGGCGCCGCAGCTCCGCCACCACACCGGCCGGCATCCGGGACTCCACGGTGACGCTGCCGGCCCGCATGCCGCGCGGGAAGAAGGAACCGGGGAAGCCGTCGTTGTGCCAGTTCGGTGCGTCGATGGCGCCCTGGAGGTCGAGGCCGCCGCGGATCCGGGCGCGCAGGGCGACCGCCAGGAAGAAGTGCAGCTGCCACTGGTCCTGCTGGTCGCCGCCGGGCGTGCCGAAGGCCATGACGGGGACGCCGTCGCGCAGGGCGATGGAGGGCGTGAGCGTGGTGCGGGGGCGGCGGCCGGGGGTGAGCGAGTTGGGCAGGCCCTCTTCCAGCCAGGTCATCTGCAGCCGGGTGCCGAGCGGGAAGCCCAGTTCGGGCACGACGGGGTTGGACTGGAGCCAGCCGCCGCTGGGCGTCGCCGAGACCATGTTGCCCCAGCGGTCCACGATGTCGAGGTGGCAGGTGTCGCCGCGGGTGCCTCCGTCGGCGGCGACGTCCGGCTCTCCCGTAATCTCCGGCTCTCCCGTGACGTCCGGCTCTCCCGTGACCTCGGGTTCGCCCGGCACCGGGGAGGCCGGGCTCTTGGCGACGGTCGGCTCGCCGACCCCCAGGGCGTCGAAGCCCTCGGCCTCGTCCGCCGCCGACAGCGCGTGGGCGCTGAGCCGTGGGGTGCGGCCGCCCGGACCGCCGGGCCGCAGTTCGAAGGACGCCTTGTCGCCGACGAGGTCGCGCCGCTCGGCGTTGTACCCGGCCGAGAGCAGGTCGTCGAGCGGCACCCGCTCCGCGCCGTCGGCGTCGCCGTACCAGGCCTCCCGGTCCGCCATGGCCAGCTTGCAGCCCTCGACCAGCAGGTGGACGTAGTCGGCGGAGCCGTACGCGGGCAGTTCGGGCGGGAGCAGCGCCAGCTGCTGGAGGAGGACGGGACCCTGGCTCCACGGGCCGGCCTTGCACAGGGTCCAGCCGTTCCAGTCGTAGGTGGCGGGAGCCTCGTAGTGCGCGGACCAGCCGGCCAGGTCGGCGGCGGTCAGCGTGCCGGTGTGGCGTTCGCCGCTGGTGTCCATGGTGGGCCGGGCGGCCTGCCGGACCAGGGCCTCGGCTATGAACCCGGAGCGCCAGACCTCCCGCGCGGCGTCGATCTCCGCCTCGCGGTCCCCCGCGCCTGCCGTCTCGGCCAGCAGCCGCCTCCAGGTGGCGGCGAGGGCGGGGTTGCGGAACAGCTCGCCGGGGCGGGGCGGACGGCCGTCCGGCAGGTAGACCTCGGCCGAGGTCGTCCACTCCGTCTCGAACAGGTTCCGTACGGTCTCGACGGTCTCCGCGACGCGCTCCACGGGAGCGTGCCCGTCTTCGGCGTAGCCGATGGCGTACTTCAGCACGTCGGCCAGCGGTTTGGTGCCGTGGTCGCGCAGCAGGAGCAGCCAGGCGTCGAAGGCTCCGGGCACGGCGGCGGCCAGGGGGCCGGTGCCGGGTACGAGGTCCAGACCGAGCCCCTTGTAGTGCGCGACGGTGGCCCCGGCGGGCGCGACACCCTGCCCGCACAGCACCCGCACCTCGCCGCCCGCGGGCGCGAGCAGGATGGGCACCTCCCCGGCGGGCCCGTTGAGATGCGGCTCGACGACGTGCAGCACGAAGGCACCGGCCACGGCGGCGTCGTAGGCGTTGCCCCCGTCCTCGAGGACGGCCATGGCCGACTGCGAGGCCAGCCAGTGGGTGGAGGACACCATGCCGAAGGTGCCCTGGAGGGTGGGTCGGGTGGTGAACACGGGGCCTCTCTCACATCGTCGTCCGCGTGACGCTCTCCTCGTCCCGCTCCGTCGGCAGGCTATCGATCGCTCTCCGGCGACGGCGAGGCCGAGTCCCTCCGAAGTCCGGAGGTGAACCGGGTTGACCCTGACGCGGGGTCAACCCTCCATCCTTTCCGCAGGAGCTTCCTGGCGGTCGCCTGGAACGGCTCCACGGAGGACCAAGGAGGCAGATGACCGTGAGGGCCCAAGCGATGGCCGGTCCGGCGATCCGTGTGCGGGGGCTGGAGAAGTCGTACGGGAAGCTCGACGTGTTGCGCGGCGTCGACTTCGACGTGGCGCGGGGCGGCATCTTCGCCCTGCTCGGCTCCAACGGGGCGGGCAAGACCACGACCGTACGCATCCTCGCCACGCTTCTGAAGGCCGACGCGGGGACGGCGAGCGTCAACGGGTTCGACGTCGCCACGCAGCCGGCCGACGCGCGGGAGTCCATCAGTCTCACCGGTCAGTTCGCGGCCGTCGACGGGATCCTCAGCGGCCGGGAGAACCTCGTTCTGGTCGCCAGGCTGCGCCACCTGGAGGATCCGGGCGCGGTCGCGGACGACCTGCTGAGGCGCTTCTCGCTGACCGAGGCGGGGGCGCGGCGGGTGTCGGCGTATTCGGGTGGGATGCGCCGCCGCCTGGACATCGCGATGAGTCTCATCGGGGACTCGCCGGTGATCTTCCTGGACGAGCCGACGGCCGGGCTGGACCCCGAGGCGCGCATCGAGGTGTGGGACGCGGTCAGGGAACTGGCCCGCAACGGGACGACCGTGCTGCTCACCACGCAGTATCTGGAGGAGGCCGAACAGCTGGCCGACCGGATCGCGATCCTCCGACAGGGCCGGATCATCGTGAACGGCACCCTCGCCGAGCTCAAGCGGCTCTTCCCGCCCGCGAAGGTCGAGTACGTCGAGAAGCAGCCGACCCTCGAAGAGATCTTCCTCGCCGTGGTCGGCGGAGAGACGAGCCGTGCCACTGGCACGACACCCAAGGGGCAACGATGACCGCGCACTTCCTCGGCGACACCGCCGCGCTCACGGGGCGGACCCTGCGGCACGTCACACGCAGCATGGACACCATCGTCACGACCGTCGTCACGCCGGTCGCCATGATGCTGATGTTCGTCTACGTGTTCGGCGGCGCCATCGAGACCGGGTCGGTCCCGTACGTGGACTACATGCTGCCCGGCATCCTGCTCATGACCATCGCGTCGGGCATCTCGTACACCGCGTACCGGCTGTTCACCGACGTGCAGAGCGGGATCTTCGAGCGGTTCCAGTCCATGCCGATCGCGCGGTCGGGTGTGCTGTGGGCGCATGTCGTCACCTCGCTGGTGGCCAACCTGATCGCGCTCGTGCTCGTGGTGGGCGTCGCCCTGCTCATGGGCTTCCGCTCAGGGGCGGGAGTGTCCGCATGGCTCGCGGTCGCCGGCATCCTGCTCCTGTTCACCCTGGCGCTGACCTGGCTGGCCGTGATCCCCGGGCTCTCCGCGTCGTCGGTCGAGGGAGCGGGCGCGTTCGCCTACCCGCTCATCTTCCTGCCGTTCGTCAGCTCGGCGTTCGTGCCGACCGACACGATGCCCGGCCCGGTGCGTTGGTTCGCCGAGCACCAGCCGGCGACGTCGATCGTCGACACGATCCGTGCCCTGTTCGCCGGGCAACCGGTCGGCGACGACATCTGGATCACGCTCGCGTGGTGTGCGGGCATCCTCGTCGTGGCGTACGTCTTCGCGATGCTCGCCTACCGCCGGAAGATCGCCTGAGGCAGGCTGAGACCCATGCTCACCATCAGCCAGCTGGCCGCGTACGCCGGGGTGACGGTACGGGCGGTACGCCACTACCACAAGATCGGGCTGCTGCCCGAGCCCGAGCGCGACCGGTCCGGGTACCGCACCTACGACGCCGGCGCGGTCGTGCGGCTGATCCGGATCCGCACCCTGGCCGACGCGGGCGTGCCGCTGGCCAGGGTGCAGGAACTCCTCGACGCCGGTCCCGAGGAGTTCGCCGGTGGCGTGCGGGAGATCGACAAGGATCTGCGCGCCGAGATCCGGCGGCTGCGGGGCACCCGCGGCCGGCTCGCCCGGCTCGCCGCCGGGGAGCAGCTGGCGCTGCCGCAGTGCGTCGTGGGGTACCTCGACCGGCTGCGCGGTCTCGGCGTCGGTGAGCGGTACATCGAACTGGAGCGGGATGCCTGGATCATGATCGCCGCGCAGGTGCCGCACCTGATCGACTCCGTGATCGCCAAGAAGCACGAGGAGCTGGACGACCCCGACATGGTGCGGCTCTACTCCTTCTTCACCGGGGAGCCCGACTGGCGGGCCGGCGATCCACGGATCGTCGAGATCGCGGACATCCTGGAGCGCCTGATGATTCGTGCCGTGGAGGCCGGCGAGGTGGGTGAGGACGGCTTCGACGATCAGTTCGTCGCCCTGATGGACTCGGCCATGGTGGCGTCAGCGCCGGGTGCCGAACTGGTGCTGGCGATTCTGCAGGAGCGTGGCTGGAAGGGCTGGACCCGCATAGAACGCGTGCCCGCCGACCGGCTCGGCACCGCACCCGGCGGCGTCCCCGCCTGCACGAAGAAGGCCAATGACAGGGACGGCAACGGCTGCATCCCGTAACACGGCTGACCTGTCGCCACCTCGCTGGGAGCCGAATGGTGGGAATCAGGGCTCTTGCCCGAAAGGTCATGCGCCGTTGCACTCGCGGCACCGTCGACAAGCATGGCCACGAGTCTCCGAGTCCGCTCGGTTCTTCACCGAAACTCCGCACGCGTCCGCCCACGTCCGCCCACGCGCCGCCGCCTGGCGACGCGCGGGCGGGCGTGAGTGCGGGGGGGGGTCAGGCCCAGCAGCCGTTCACCGTGGCGGCGAGGCCGTCCATGGCGTCCTTGATGTCGCTCGGGTCGGCCGACGAGTTGTTCTCGATGAAGGAGAAGATCCGCCACTCGCCGTCATCGGTCCGTGTGACACCGCTCAGGGCGATGGCGCCGGTGAGTGTGCCGGTCTTCGCGTGCACCTTGCCGACTGCGCACTTGGAGTCGGCGTCGTCGAAGCGTCCCCACTCCGGGCCGAGGCTGGCACCGGCCTCGCCGGCGACCGGCAGACCCTCCAGGATCGAGCCGAGGGCCGGGGACTCCGTGATCGCGTCGAGGAGTTGTGCGAGGGTCGCGGCGGGGATGCGGTCGGCGCGGGAGAGGCCGCTGCCGTCGTACATCTCGAAGTGGTCGAGCGACACCCCGTACGAGCTGAGCACCTGGCGGACGAGTCCGGCGCCGCTCTCGAAGGTGGCCGGCTTCCCCAGCTCCACCGCGGACATCCGCAGCAGGGTCTCGGCGATGTTGTTGTCGCTCGTCTTGAGCATCTTCTTGACGATCTCCGACAGCGGTGCCGACTTGTGCTGCGCCACCGGTACGTCGGACTGCCGCGCCTTCGCGCGGCCGACCTCGCCGTCGACGGTGACGCCCAGCGCGGCGAGCTTCTCGGCGAAGACCTTGCCGGCGTCGATCGCCGTGTCGTCGACCGCGGCGCCGTCGACGACGAGTGAGCGGACGGGTGCGACCTCGGTGGGGTAGTAGCCCTCGTTCCAGCCCTTGGCTAGGCTGGGCTCGGCGAACAGGCTGTCGTCCACCCGGACCTTGACGCCGGTCAGGCCCGCGGCCTTGAGCCCGTCGACGGCGGTCTTGGCCATCTCGGCCACGTCGTCGCCGGTGAGGGTGCGGTCACCGCCGCCGACGAGGGTGAGGGTGCCGTCGCCGTACACGACCTTCGTGGTGAACTCGTGGTTCGCGCCCAGCAGCGTCAGTGCGGTGGTCGCCGTGGCGAGCTTGGCGTTGGAGGCCGGCATGAGGGTGGTGGAGCCGTTGTGGTCCCACAGGGCGGTGTCCGAGTCGGCGTCGAGGACCACGCCGCTGACGTTCGCACCCAGGCGCTGGTCGGCGACCCGCTCGTTGAGGTTCTTGACCAACTGGGCGTCGTCGGCGTCGAGACCGTCGATGGCGATGCCCTGCGGTGCCGCGGCACTGTCGTCGGCGGCGAAGGCCGAGGTTCCGGCCAGCGTGGCGGAGGCCACGGGCACGGCCATCGCGAGCACGAGGGCCCGTCGCGCGCCGATCCGGCCGACTCTTGCCCGGCGGTGCCGGCGGCGTCCGCCCGGGGCGAAAGTGTTCGTGGGGGTTTCGTCGGGCGTACCAGTCATCAAGTGAGTTCCAAAGATCGGGTACTTCGTTCTGTGGGGGTGGAACGGCGGGCACGTTACCAGCCGTCAAGTGGGCGGCCGGAGCTGGAAATCATCGCCTGTGAGCATCTTGAAAAACTTCTCCGGGCAATTCCGCTGCCCCTTCGGGCAATGCCGGCGGTCCCTTGCCGGCTGGGCCGCTCCGTCAGCGGGAGTCGATCATCCGCGAGATCTGCGTGAACAAGGGCTGGAGCAACCCCGGTAAGCTCGGTGTCTACTCCCTCTGGGAAGCACCGCTGGACGGCGATGTCCCGCCAGGGAGAGGGCGGCGGGCAGGCGGGCTGATCGTGGTTTGCGAGGGCGAGCGACGCTACTTGAGCGGGTGCCGCCGGACTCCGACGGCCGTCAGCATGGTCGCAGGTCAGCGACACAGCCCCGCGGCATGCACGGGCCACCTCGTGATCGGCGAGCTTCGACAGCCCAATGATCACGAAGTTCGTGCCTGCTCTGCTGTGCACCCCGACCGGTCATGCCCCAGACCAGCCGCACGACTCCGGACCTTGATCAAGACCTGCCGACAACTCGTGGTGCGTACTGCACAGGCCGACCCGTGAAGGCGTCCAGCACGATGCGGCCGTAGACCGATCGATCGAGTTTCACGTTCACGGATGTCACATTGCTCTCGCCGGAGCACGGACCGTCCTCGGCCCCGAGCACGGAGGCCGACAGGACTACAGTCGTCCGTGTCTCGAGCGTGCGCACGGCGGGGCCGTCGTCGCAAGCTCCATGGCTGGCCAGTACGGTCAGCGACCGCCCGTCCTGGGCCACTTCGGCGATACCGTTCAAAGGAGTCAACTCGCTCCCGGACACGTCACGTGCGGGTCGAATCGGAGGGGTAGGCAATGCAGAGGGACTGACCGCTACCCGTTTGAGCGGTGCCTCGTAGCCGTCCACGGTGAACAACCAGGCTGGGACGGTTGCCGGGCCACGGCTCGTCTGGTGCACCATCGCCCCGAGTCTCACCCCTGTGACGATCAGACTCGTTCCCTCGGCTTCACTACGGTCCAAGGCCTCGTATGCCTTGCGCGGCTCCATCAGCGGCAGTTCGAGCGATTCTCCCGTCCGCCAGGTCACTTTTCCGCTCTTCTGGGACCCGTCGGAGAGATCGCCACGGAGTTCGAAGTTTCCTGTTGCGAAAGCGTGCTCGTCGGCTTTGTTACGAAAGCCTCGCTCCGGCGCCTCCGTCAGGTCGGCCATAGGATAGTAGCCGCGATTCCACACGTCGGCTGCTTTGGATTTCTGCCAGGCGTCAGCGACCTCACGAGCGCGAGCCTCTGCGTAGGCGGTATGGTCTGTACGGTCCGCCTTCTCGGAATCTCCGGCCGTCTCTTCGCCGCCGCAACCAGCGAGCACACCTGCGGTGACGGCAGCCATCGCTACGGTGGCGAATACATTGAGCGGCCTGCGCCTGCTATGTGCGACCATGAATCCCCCATGAACTATGCCATTACTTTTCGCTCGATGGGCGATGGTCAATACACCTCGTACCCTTCTCGGCTGACCAAACGCTGCACATTCTGATAGAATGAGCGACGACCTACTTCCGCATCCGAGTCGGAACAGGGCTTGTCGAGGTGATTTCCGCCAGACGTTATTCCCAGAGCGCTCGTCCCGCTGTAGAGTGCTCCTCCGCTGTCGCCACCCACGTTGCACAAGTCACTTTCGATCATATTATAGAGCGTTGCTCCGGTGGTGTAGGTGACGGTCGTGCTGGTCCGGATCACCTTGCCGACCAAGTCCTGGCTCATGGTGCCCACTCGCTTCACGCTTTCCCCAGTCACAGGATCGCGTGAAGTCGTGATCGACTGCTCCGATTCATTCCTCAGCTGGAGGGAGCCAACAGCAACTACATCAGAATTCGTGTATTCGATGAAAGCGTAGTCTTCGGGCTCGTATCCCCACTCGTGCACAGGACCCAAGTAGACCTGGCCAGTTCGCCTCCACCAATGATCGTAGCCGCCCACCACGCAGTGCCCGGCACTGAGGAGGAATTTCTTCCCGGCCCTGTTCTCGACGTTGAACGCAGCACTGCATATTCTGTTTCCATTGCTGATGCCGAGGCCACCTCTCATATAGTAGGTAGCACTTTCCTCAAGTACCCCCGAGTGTTCCTCGATGCGTATGGCATTCCCATGCTCTTTTATGGTCTCTTCGATGCGAGATCGATCTTCGAGTGACACCCCGTCATACAGCTCCACCGTTACCGAATTGCTGGGCGAGTCAATACCCCACGCAGTGTTGGGGATCCCGGCCAATTTGTCCAGATCGGCATGTGCTGCCTGTAGCTCCGCAGTGCTGTGTTCCACGACTTCCGGCAGCCCTCCGGCGCTTCGAACCGCATGAGCTGCGGTCGCATTAGTGACTGCGATTACCGGACGATTATTTCTATAGTAGACACCGGCTGTATCGTGAGGGCCCAGGTCCGCGGCCAGCCTTTGTGCCGCAATGGCGTCTACGATTGGAGCCGGGACGGGATGGGCTGCGGGCGCCACAAAGACGACCAATAATCCACTGAGCGCTACAGCGGCGTGAGCGACCTTAATGCCACGTCTTTTCATGTGGTCTCCCAGGAATTCCATGGTTCTGACGGCTACGACAATGAGTCGATGCTCGATCATGTGCTTTCTCGGCGACCTTCATTGGTTCTCCTTAACGGCAGATGAATATGGCGTGAACGAGTTCGAGCGCATGCGAGTATGGCCTATTTGTAAAGGATTTTGGCTGAAAGCGCGGCCCGGTTGGGGTGCATAGCAGAGCAGGCGCGGACTTCGTGATTATTGGGGTGTCGAAGCGCGCTCAAGGAGCGCCGGCGACTACCTCGCCGACCGGAACACCTCGGCGACCGGAACACCTCGGCGACCTCCTCGGGGAACATTGAGTACCAGCCGTCGCCGCAAGTCGATGAGACGACGAATGAGACTGCTGGAACCGCTGAACCTGACTGGGGCTGCTTGAAGAGACCGCGGCGGACGGGCTGAGCGTCCAGGAGATGCTCGGCGACGACGTCCGAGGCTTTTGCGCGGCGCCGGCCGGTGGAGAAGCGGCCCGAACCTACCGCGACCGGTTGTGCGAGCAGTTGAACAGGAATGTCGCGAGGAGCAGGGCAGGTGGGGCGAGGCCCGTGCGGTTCTGTCAGCTCAGGTCCGCGAAGGATTCCACTGCGCGGGTCTTGCCGGTGACCACGATGACATCGCCCTTCTCGACGATGGTGTCGGCCGTGGCGTAGGTGAAGTCCTCGCCCGGGCGCTTGATACCGACGACCGTGACGCCGTACCTGCTGCGGACCTGGCTGCGCCCGAGGGACAGCCCGGTGGCGACGTCCGGGGCGACGGTCTTGACCAGGGCGTAGTCGTCGTCGAACTCGATGAAGTCGAGCATGCGGCCGGTGACGAGGTGGGCGACGCGCTCGCCCATCTCGTGTTCGGGCAGGACGACGTGGTGGATGCCGAGGCGTTCGAGGATCTGGCCGTGTTGACGGCTGATGGCCTTGGCCCAGATGTTGGGGACTTCGGCGTCCAGCAGGTTCGAGCTGACCAGGATGCTGGCTTCGATGTCGGTGCCGATGCCGACGACGGCGCTGGTGAAGTCATGGACGCCGAGCTGGTGCAGCACCTCCGGGTCGGTGCAGTCGGCGACCGCCGAGTGGGTCAGGCCGTCGCTGTACTTCTGAACGAGACGGGCGTCGGTGTCGATGCCGAGGACGTCCCAGCCGCGGCGCATCAGCTCGTTGGCGAGGGAGCTGCCGAACCGGCCGAGGCCGATGACCGCGACGCGCTGGTCACCGGTGTGCCGGGGCTGCCGGCCGGCCGGGCGTTTACGGCCGCGGCGCAGGGAATGCGGGTACTTAGCCAATGACGGGTCGCTCCTCGGGCAGTTCGTAGCGGCGGGTGCGTTCGCGCAGGGCGAGCGCCGAGACCAGGGTGATCGGGCCGAGTCGGCCGATGAACATCAGCAGGACGAGGATGAGTTGTCCGACGTCGGGGAAGTCGGCGGTGATGCCGGTGGACAGGCCCACCGTGGCGAAGGCGGACACGGCCTCGAAAAGCACCTTCTCGAACGGCAGCGACGTCATGCTCAGCAGGGCGAGTGTGGCCGCCATGACCAGTGCCACGCCCATGAGGGCGACCGTCAGTGCCTGACGCAGCACGTGGGGGCCCAGTCGGCGTCCGAGTACGGAGGAGTTCGGCTCGCCGCGCACTTCGGCGATGATCGCGACGAGCAGCACGGCGAAGGTGGTCACCTTGATGCCGCCGGCGGTACTGGCGCTGCCCCCGCCGATGAACATCAGCACGCAGGTCGTCAGCAGGGTGGCCGGCTGCAGCGCGCCGACGTCTACGGCGTTGAAGCCGGCGGTGCGTGACATCGCGGAGTGGAAGAACCCGTTCAGCATCTTCTCCGCCACCGTGTGGGGACCGAGCGTCGCGGCGTTGCTCCACTCCAGCAGGCAGGTCAGCACGGTTCCGGCGGCCAGCAGGGACACGGTGGTGACCAGCGTGAGCCTGGTGTGCAGGGACCAGCTGCGCCGACCGGTCGTGCGGCGCCGGTGGCGGTGTCGGAGCAGCTCCAACAGCACCGGGAAGCCGAGGCCGCCCAGGATCACGGCCGCGGAGATCGGGAGAGTGACCCACGGGTCCTCGGCGTAGCGGGTGAGGCTGTCGGCGTGCAGACCGAAGCCCGCGTTGTTGAAGGCGGACACCGCGTGGAAGTAGCCGAGGTAGAGGGCGTCGCCGATGGAGTGGCCGTAGCCGTAGCGGAAGCGCAGAGACAGTACGGCGCCGACGGCGGCCTCGACGGCGAACGTGGTACCGGCCACGCCGAGGAGCACCCGGCGTACGTCTCCGATGCCCAGGCTCTTGGTCTCCGCCTGGGCCGTCAGCTGCAGGCGCAGGCGCAGCTTGCCGGAGACCAGCAGGGCGAGGAGGGAGGCCAGCGTCATGATGCCGAAGCCACCGACCTGGATCAGGGCAAGGATCACACCCTCGCCGAAGCCGCTCCAGTACGTGCCCGTGTCCACCACCGCCAGGCCCGTCACGCAGACGGCGGACGTCGACGTGAACAGCGCGGTGACCAGTGCAGTGGCCGTCCGGTCCTCGGCGGCGACCGGCAGCGCGAGCAGTACCGTGCCGATCAGGATCACGGCGGCGAAGGCCACCACGACGGTACGGGCCGGATGCGCGGCGAACAGCGAATGTCGCGCCTGCGCGAGACGTCCTGCCACCGGCTGCCTTTCTACGCGCGACGCTGCTTGAGTCAGAGACGGATACGAATGCCGTACGGGTTACGTCAAGCTCGCAACCGCCGTCACCCTATCCGGCGACGCTCCAGCCGGGCCCATGAGCGCCTCGGCCTCCGGCGTGTGGCGTCCTGACTTCCGAAGCGGGCACGGTTCGGCCGCACATCCTGCACCACGCGTCCGAAGTCGTGTCGTGGCGGCGTGATCGTCCTGCCTCGCACCGGCCGCGAGGCATCAAGAATCCGTCAACAGCGACCCTTCGATTTCTACTCTGTTCACTACTCTCTGAACATTCGATACGATCGATCCATGCAGATCCAACTGGGCGCGCTCGTATCCGACCCGTGGCTCGTCACCGGCCTCGCGCTGGTCGCCGTGGCCTGCGACGCGCTGCTGCCGTTCCTGCCCAGCGGCAGCCTCGTGATCGCCGCCGCGCTGCTCTCCCTGGACCACGGCGGCGCGCCGGTCGCGCTGGCGGTTGCCGTCGCGGCTGCCTCGTTCCTCGGCGATCTGGCCGTGGTCGCGCTCGCCCGCGGTGGCTCCGCTCGAACGGACGCGCTGTTCGCCCGGCACGCGGGGCTCGCTTCGTCCGCCGGCCGGATGCGCCGCCACCTCGCACGGCGGCTGCCGTCCGTGACGGTGGCGGGGCGTTTCGTGCCCGCCGGCCGGACCGTCCTCGGTCTGACGCTGGGCGCCCAGCCGGAGCAGCGTGCGCGCTATCTGCGCTGGTCGGCCTTGGCCGGACTGGTGTGGGCCTGCTACCTGGTGGGGCTCGGCGTGGTGAACGGCATGTGGTTCGAGGCACGCTGGATCGGCTTCGCGGTGTCGACGGCCGCGGCGGTCACCCTGAGCACCTGTCTGACCCGCTCGCTGCGCCGGCGTGACGATGCCGAGAGGTCGTCGACCATGTCGTTTCAGGCCGGGCACCTGCGCGTCTCCCCGGGAGAAGTCCCTGCCGGTGCGCAGGGTTCCGCGCGCAAGGGGGTGACATGCGCGCTCCGTCACCGTGTGCCACAGGAGGGTCGATCGTCGCGCCAGGTGCTCAGCCACACGGGCCGCCGCCGGAGACCGGCCGACGTGTCACGACACCACAGGAGCGGCTCGCACTCCGGCGGGCCTACGTCGAGGCGAACTCGCGTCGCCACCTCGGGCGTGCCATAGCACCGTAATGCGGCTTCCTCAGATTCGCCCTGGGCTTGCGCTCGCACCATTCTGATCTGATCCCGGCCGTGCGAAGACTTTCCCCACAGTTGCGCTTGTACGTCCGCCCCCCTGGCACGTGTTTTCCGTGCCATCGCCGATGCTGATGCGCAGGCATGCAAGAGGGAGGAGGGGCGCATGAAGAAGGTTCATTTCGACGGTACCCATCGCGTCCGGCGTCCGGGGGACACCTGGGCTCTCGTCGACGGCCTGCGGAGCCGGTTCGGCATCACGCGGGTCGCGGACGTCACCGGGCTGGACACCTTGGGGGTGCCGGTCGTGACGGCGGTGCGGCCGGCGGCGAAGACCCTCACCGTCTCGCAGGGCAAGGGCACTTCCCTCCTGCTCGCCCGTGTCTCGGCCGTCATGGCGTCCGTGGAGCGGTGGCACGCCGAGTACGCATGTCCCGCTCCGGAGGTGCTGGAAACGCCTGCGGTCGGACTCGATCTCCCCTACGACGTGACGGACTTGCGACAGCACCCGGGGAGTCTGCTGACCGATCGCACCCCGCTGGACTGGGTCGTCGGCACCGACGCCCTGAGCGGAGCCCGGACGCTGGTGCCCCGTTCCTACGTCACGGTCGACCACCAGGTGTCCGACGCCTGGCAGCCGCCCCTGCTGCACAGCTCCGCCAACGGCCTGGCCGGCGGCAACAGTTACGACGAGGCGGTCACCCACGCCCTGTACGAGGTGATCGAGCGGGACTGCACCGCGGGGACCGGCTCGGTGCCCCTCACGGAGCGTCGGCAGGTGGATCCGGCGAGCGTGGACGACCCGGTGTGCGCGGAGGTCCTCTCCCGGATCAGGGAGGCCGGCGCCTGGGCCGAGATCGTGGACGTCCCCAACCGCTGGGGGCTGTCGTGCTTCGTCACGTACGTCCGGTCGGAGGACTTTCCCGCGTCGGCGGTCGGGTCCGGTGTGCACGGTTCTCCGGCCGTAGCGCTGAGTCGGGCTCTCACGGAATCGGCGCGGAACCGTCTGACGGCGATCGCGGGAAGCCGGGACGACCTGGCCGCCACCCTCTTCGCCCACGGCCCCGCTCGACCCGGCCCGCCCCCGGTCGCCGATGGAAAGGTCGCTTCCTGGAGGGAGGTGTCCGCGGTCTCGCACGAGTTCGCCGAGGACACCGACGAAGCCCGCTGGCTCGCCGAGCAGGTGCGCCGGCACACCGGCTGTCCGCCCGTCGTCGTCGACCTGGGCACCGAGAGCGACTTCAGCGTGGTGAAGGTCGTGGCGGCGGGAATGGAGTCCGACGACCGCGACCGGATCCCCCGCCCACTCGCGACGGCGACGTCCGTCCGCCCACGGCGGGACATCCCATGACGACCCACGTGTTCACCGGGCCCACCCTGTCCGCCCGGGAAGTCCGTGCCGCACTACCGGCGGCGGTGGTCCACGGCCCCGTACGGCACGGAGACCTCCTCGCTCTCGGCACGGACGCGGACGACACCGTGGTCGTCATCGACGGCGTGTTCCACCACACCGCTCCGGTACGGCACAAGGAGATCACCGATGTGCTGGCCCGGGGCGCGCGGGTCATCGGCGCCTCCAGCACGGGTGCCCTGCGCGCTGCCGAGCTGTGGCCGTACGGCATGGAGGGCGTCGGGCTCGTCTTCGGGATGTATGCCCAGGGCGTCCTGGATGCCGACGACGAGGTGGCGGTCGGCCATCTGCCGTCCGGCGACCACCGGCAGCCGACCGTCCCCCTGGTCAACGTACGGTGGGCCATCTCCCACGCGGTCGCTCAGGAGTGGCTGGACGAGGCGCACGGCGCGGACGTTCTGGAAGCGGCACGGTCGCTGCACTTCACGGAACGGTCGTGGGCCGCCATCGTGCACACGGCGGGGCACCGCTCCCTCGCGACGGGCGAAGCCGCCGAGGCACTGCGGCGGTTCGCGGAGCGCCATCCGGCGTTCTCCGACCTCAAGCGCCGGGATGCCCTGCTGGCACTGGCGCACTGCGGCACGCCCCGTCCGGCCGCCACTGCCTCGGCGGCGTGGTCCACTCCGGCCTGGATGGTGCCGAGCACCATGTATCTGGAGCGTTGGCGCGGCACCTTCCGGGCCGCGCTGCCCGGCGGCGGACAAGGCACGGTCTCCGAGCTGGACGTGCTGCGTTTCCAGCAGCTGTACGCCCCTGGTTTCCCGAGCCGCTACCGGCGCTTCGCCCTGGCCCGCATCGCCGGACCGCTCCTGGCCTCCGAGGACCGAGGTCTCGTCCACGCCGCACTGGCGGCGGCGGCCGAGCGCGGCATCACCGCGCAGCTGGTGCCGCGGACCGCCTGGACGTACTGGCTGACGCCCGGTGAGCTGCGGGACGGCGGCGCCGAGCGCCGGCTGCTGAAGCTGCTGGTCCGGTCTTTCCGCACTGCCCCGGGTGCGGCCCCCTTCCATGACGTGCCCCTGGAACTGCGGGACACGGACCCGGCCTGGAGGTCGAGCGCCGAGGCCGTGTCCGCCGCGGACCGCCTCAATGAGCGGCTGGCGCGGACCGGTGACCGCCACGCGCCCCGCCACCTGCCGCGCTCCGTCACACGGCGCCATCTGGCGGACGTCTGGCACGTCGAGGAGCGGGCCGAGCTGGAGGCCACCGCACGCGACCGCGGCTTCCTGTCCCTCGACGAAGCCGAGGAAACCGCACGGAGGTTCGTCACGCTGCACCGCGACCGCTAGTGTCATGTCGCCGGACGGCGACACCCGGTCGTCCTGCTCATGCCGATGCCCCGTCGTGGACGGGGCATCAGTGCTTTCGGCCGCGAGGTGTCAGGCTCCCCGGCCGGCGCTGCGGGCCCCCTCTTCCTCCTCCCAGCGCTTCCAGAGCAGCGGCATCTCCTTGGCCAACCAGGCGTAGAAGTCGTGCATGGTCTGCAGCCGCTCCTTACGCTGAGCCGGCGCTCCCTCAAGGATGCGCAGTCCTTGCTCCGTGATGTCGACGAAGGACTGGTAGTGCTCGGCCTGGCTCTTCGCCAGGGCCGGCCACACGCCTTCCTTGATGCGGTAGTAGTCCCGACGCTCGCCGGGACGCGAGATCTTCTCCACCATGCCGCTCGGCACCAGGAAACGCGTCGCGGCACTGACCGACCCCTTGCTCGCCTGAAGCACCTCGACCAGATCACCGGCCGTCTGCTCCACCGGATCACAGATCAGCAGCCAGGCGAGCACCCTCCCGGCCATGCGAAACAGCCCCTGCCGCTCAAGGCTGATGGCGGCCTCCTCAACGAAGGCGAGCTCTTCCTCGGTGGCAGTGGACCTGCCCTGTGCACTGCGTTCCATTCGTTCAGGATACACCGAACATAGAGAACCTGCCGATCCTCACGTATGCGCCTGCGCATGCGCCTGCACCTCTGTCCCTCCGCCTCGCCCGGAGACCTTACGAGGTTCGTACGTATTTTTGCTGTTTACCTGTCATTTCAATGATATGCGGCTTGCATTCGGATTCGTAAGGTCAGGGCGAGTGCAGCAGACCGTCATCCCCGACGCAAAGGAACCTCATGTCTCGACTGCCTGCTCTTTTCGCTGCCCCGTCGGCGCGCGGCCTGGCCCAGCGGCTCGGCGTCTATCTCGCCGGCTGCGTCCTCTTCGCCGCGGGAGCCACCCTTTTCATCCATTCCGACCTCGGCACCGACCCGCTGGACGTCCTCGCGCTGGGCCTCAAGGAGCACATACCGATGACCATCGGCATCGCTCAGGGGGCGATCGCCGCGGTGTGCATCGCGGTGTGGGCCGTGTGGAATCGGCGACGGCCGGTGGTGGCACCGTTCGTCACCTTCTTTCTTTGCGGCAGCCTCATCGACCTCATGCTGCTCGCCGACCTGTCGTGGATGGCGAGCGTCCCGTCGCTCGTTGCGGCCGTGCTCCTGTGCGCCTACGGCTCGGCTCTGATCATCATGAGCGGCATCGGCATACGCGCCATGGACCTCATCGTCATCACCATGACCCACCGCTGGAAGTGGCCGTTCTGGGTGGCCAAGGCCGGCATCGAAGCGGTTTTGCTCGGCTTCGGCTTCCTGCTTGGCGGTCCCGTGGGTGTCGGGACGCTGTGCTTCCTCGTATTCGTCGACGGCCTGATCCAGCCGTTCATGGCGCTCAACCGGAGGGTGCTGCGGCTGACCAACCACGGGCTGGCGGAGCAGCCGCTACGGCCGGAGGCCGTCCAGGTCTCCGCATGACGGACGGGGATCCGCTGCGCGCCGCGCGCCGAGCCAGTCCAGAGCGGCCTCGTCATCGGGTCGAGGGTGAGCCGGTAGGCCAGCAGCCAGGGAGACCCGCTCAGCCCCCGCGCAGAGGGTGGGCCGAGCGGGTCGCTCGCGTCTCGGCACCTCACGCCGGAAGGCCCTCTCACCCGTCTGTCGGCCCAACTGCCCATCCAACCCTGCCCCTCCACCCGAACAACAAATATGGGAAACCCCTCGGCCATAACTCCGCCACAGCGGCCTGCCGGGAATGTAAAGCGGAATGCCAAGACCGTGACAGGTGAAGCTCAAGACACGGTGAAGTGGCAGCTCATCGGCTCGTCCATCCAGGCAAACAGACACTTCAGAAGCCTTGCGGAATCAGCATCACGCCATTCGCCGAAGCCTTGACCAGTAATTCAACGCCTCAATACTTGAGGGCATGACCGAAAAGATCGAGGGCGCCATATCCGAGCGCTCCACCCTCACCGAGGCCGAGAAGTCCTTCGTCCACAAGATCGCCGAGCACTACCACATCACCGACGGGATGGAGTGGGAGCGCGGCTACGTCATCGGCTGGCTGATCATCAACTACCCGGCGAAGCAGAGCGCCAACGAGATCGCCAAGACGCTGGACATCCCCCGCGAGCCGGTGGACTGGATCGCCGATCTGCTCACGCCGCCGGGCGTCTACTCCCGTGAAGAGATCCCCGGTGCCGACGACTACTACATCACCCTGAACGACGGCGCCTGGCCGAACGCTGTGGAGCACTCCTTCCGCCGCATCCCCGAGTTCCACGCGGCCGTCCAGCACGGCCTGGAGGTGCTCAAGGACCAGCCGGAGGAGCGTCTGGAGCGCCTCAAGCGCATGGAGAACCTCTACGGCGTCATCTCCCGCAAGCTCGAGGGCGTCTTCGACGTCTTCGAGGAGCACCGCAACTCGGCGGCGGTCTGAGCCCGTCCGTCCATCCGCCTCGGCGTCCCCGGGTGCCACCCGGGGGCGCCCCGTCCACCGCCGGCCACCACCTTCAGGGCGACGGTCGCATCCGCGCCGCGTCCGGAGAGCACCGAGGGACCATGACCAGGGAAGCACACGTCACGTTGAGCAGGACAGACGTGCACCTGTGGATCGCGTCCTCCGCGGGGCGGGACGGCGAACCCCACAGCCTGCGTGCGCACGAGTCCGTCCTGTCCCCCGAGGAACAGAACCGGGCCGACCAGTTCTACTTCGCGGAGGACCGCGCCCAGTTCGTGATGGCGCGATCGCTGCTCAGGCGCTGTCTGTCAGAGTACGCCGACGTCGAACCGGCCGAGTGGGAGTTCGAGTTCAACGAGTACGGCAAGCCTGCCGTGCACCACCGGCTGGGCCTCGATCTCGACTTCAACCTGTCGCATTCGCGCGGCATGTGCCTGCTCGGCATCACCCGGGAGCGCCCCATCGGAGTGGACGTCGAGAAGCGCGACGCGCGGATCTCGCTGCCCGACCTGATCCACCAAGTCATGTCCGAACCCGAGATCGAGGAACTGCGCCGCCTGCCCGCACGTGCCTGGAAGAGCCGCTTCCTCGACGTGTGGGTGTTCAAGGAGGCCTACGCCAAGGCCCGCGGCCAGGGCATCTCGCTGCCGCTGCAGGACATCTCCTTCCTCTTTCCCGACGGTCGCACCCCGGAGCTGATGCTGAAGCCCTCGCTGGCCGACCGGCCCGACCACTGGCTCTACGACTTCGTCAGGGTGCCGGCCGACTTCCACGCGGCCGTGTGCATCGGCCGCCGCCGCGGCGAGGAGCTGCGGTTCGTGATGCGCGAGCCCGAACTGTTCTAGGCCGCGCACCTCACCTTCACCACGGCCTCTCACCGTCGACGCGGGCGGGAGCGCCGCCACTCACCCACGTCCTGGAGGACTCCCGTGCACTCGCCCGACGGTACGTCAGGGACACGGGCCGCCGCCCCACGGTCCGGTCTGCGGCCGGAGGATCTCGGCAGTGCCGACTTCCGCGCCGACCACGGCGTCGCGTACGCGTACGCCTCGGGGTCGATGTACAAGGCCATCGCGTCCGTGGACCTGGTCGTCCGGATGGGCCGGGCGGGCCTACTGGGCTACCTCGGCGCCGGCGGCCTCACCGGGGACGAACTGGACGCCGCCCTGCGGCGTATCCGCGCCGAACTCGGCGACGGCCCCTTCGGCGTCAATCTGCTCGCCGCTCGCCCGGACCGCGAGGAACTCACGGTCGACGCCTTTCTCAGGCACGGCGTCCGGCGCATGGAAGCCGCGTCATTCGTCCAGATCAGCCCTGCCCTCGTCCGCTTTCGCCTGACGGGTGCGCACCGCCGGCCCGACGGGTCCGTTCGGACACCGAACCACGTGTTGGCGAAGGTCTCGCGCCAGGAGGTCGCGGAGGCGTTCCTGGCCGCGCCGCCCGCGACGATCGTCCGCGATCTGGAAGCGGCAGGACGCATCAGCTATCAGGAGGCCCGGCTCGCCGCGTCGGTCGCCATGTGCGACGACCTCTGCGCAGAGGCCGACTCGGGCGGGCACACCGACCAGCGGCCTCTGACGGCGCTGCTGCCGGCCGTCCTCACCCTCCGCGACCGGGTGTCCCTCAGCCACCCGGCGGCCGGGCGGGTCCGGATCGGGGCGGCAGGCGGAATCGGCACGCCCGAGGCCGCCGCCGCCGCCTTCGTCATGGGCGCCGATTTCGTCCTGACCGGCAGCATCAACCAGTGCACCGTGGAGGCAGGCACCTCCGACACCGCGAAGGACCTGCTCCAGCGCGCCCAGGTACAGGACACCGCACTGGTCCCGGCCGGTGACATGTTCGAGGTGGGCACCAAGGCACAGGTGCTCCGTCGCGGCCTGTTCTTCCCGGCCCGCGCCAACAAACTGTACGAGCTGTGGCTGCGGCACGAATCGCTGGACGACCTCGATCCGGACACCGCCGACCACGTGCAGCGGCGCATCCTCGGCCGCACCTTCGAGGAGGTGTGGCAGGAGGTCAAGGACCGCTATGCGAGCACCCGCCCGACGGTGATCGAGCGCGCGGAGGAAGACCCCAAACGCCGTATGGCACTGATCTTCACCTGGTACTTCGCCAAGGCGACCCGGGTGGCGCTGCAGGGTGACGCGGACAGCCGGGTCGACTTCCAGATCCCGTGCGGTCCGGCGCTCGGCGCGCTCAACGAGCGGTTGCGCGGAACCTCCCGGGAGGACTGGCGCGCCCGGCACCCGGACGACCTCGCCCGACTGATCATGACCGGCGCCGCCGAACTGCTCTCCCGCGCCGCCCACCTCGTTCCCCCGTCCCGGCCGTTCGCCGCGGCATAGCCACACCAGACCTCGGGAGACCCGGACATGACGCTCATCCACGTGTTCCCCGGCCAGGGCTCGCACCGCCCCGGCATCGGCCAGGACCTGTTCCCCAAGTTCCCGCACCTTGTCCGGCAGGCCGATTCGGTGCTCGGCCGCTCCATCACGGACCTGTGCCTGAACGCCTCCGCCCAGGAGCTGACCGACACCCGCAACACCCAGACCGCGATGTACGTCGTCAACGCCCTGTCGTATCTGGACGCCGTCCGTGAGACCGGCCGGGTGCCGGACGCCGTCGCCGGGCACAGTCTCGGCGAGTACGTGGCGCTGTTCGCCGCCGGCACCTTCGACTTCCTCACCGGACTGGAGATAGTGATACGGCGTGGCGAGCTGATGGCCCAGGCACCCGCGGGGGGCATGGCCGCGGTCATGGGCATCGGAGCGGACCGCGTCCGCGAGATCCTCACCGCTCGTGCCCCGGCGCTCGACGTCGCCAATCTCAACGCCCCCGGCCAGACGGTCGTCTCCGGCCCCCGGGACGACATCGCGAAGCTGCGAGAGGTCTTCGGCGAAGAGGCGCAGGCGGTCGTTCCGCTCAAGGTCGGCGGTGCCTTCCACTCCCGTCACATGGCCGACGCCGCAGCCGAGTTCGGCACGTTCCTGGCGCAGTACCGCCTGGCGACGCCGCGCATCGAGGTGATCTCGAACGTGACGGCACGGCCGTACGGCACGGACGACCCGGCCGCTCTGCTGACCCGGCAGATCGCGTCGCCGGTGCGCTGGACCGAGTCTGTCGAGCATCTGCTGGACCGGCCCGAACCGGAGTTCCGGGAGGTCGGCCCCGGCCAGGTGCTGACCGGGCTCATCGCCCAGATCAAGACCCAGCGGCAGGCGCTCTCCGCCGCCGCCTGAACCCCACGAGCGAGTGAGTCGAGAGGCGATCATGGAAGACCAGACGACGCCGACCCGAGTGCGGGCCTCCGCCGCTGTGGTCGAGACGTTCCGGCATGCCAGTGCCGATGACAACCCGCTGCACGTCGACGCCGACTACGCACGGCGCACCGCCTTCGGCACGCCCGTCGTCTACGGGGTGCTCGGCACGCTCCTCGCCCTGTCCGGCCTGACGCCTCGGCCCGGCCGCAGCCCGGTCCGGATCTCCGCGCGCTTCCACGCGCCGGTCTACGCCGACCAGGACTACCTCCGCGAGATCGCCGAGGACACCGCTGAGCGCGCGACGGTGCGGCTGCGCGACGGCAGTCGCACGCTGCTGGAGGTGGCGGCGGAGTTCGGCGAGCGCCCGGCCGCCGGCGAGGAGACCCCGGACGGAGCGGCGACACGGCGAGCGGAACCGCGCGACGCCCAGCTCACGGAGTTCGCCCCCGGCCTGCCACTGGGCGAGGGCTACGCGCCCCGGTGGGACGGTGTCGCGCGCCTGGCCGGCCAACTCGGCCTGCCAGAGCGGGGACTCGGGCCGGTTCCGGTCGGGGTCCTGGCGTGGATCAGCTACCTGGTCGGCATGGAGGCACCGGGCCGGGCCGCTCTGCTGTCCGACTTCGAGGTGGAGTTCCGCGCGGCGGACGACGCCGGTCCGTTCACCGCCCGTGCCGAAGTGGCGGACGTGACGGAGCGGTTCCGGATGCTGCGGCTGACCGGCACCGTCGAAGCGGCCGGTCTGCGGGCCTCGGCCACGGTCCGCGCCTTCCACCGTGCGGACGTGCCGCCGGGCGACGTCGGGACGCTCACCGCCGCGCTGCCGCGACGGGAACCGCTGCGCGGCCGTACCGCCCTGGTCGTCGGCGCCAGCCGTGGCCTCGGGGCGGCGGTCACCCAGGCACTCGCGCTGCAGGGCGCCGAGGTGTACGCCGGTTTCCACCGCAGCACCGAGGACGTGGCGCGGGCCGTGGAAGGGGTCGGTGACGCGGGGGCACGCATCCACCCGCTGCCCGGGAACGCCGCCGACCCCGAGTGGGTCGCCGCGGCCCTGGACCGTATCCGTACCGAGCGCGGCGGCCTGGACCTGCTGGTGCTCAACGCCTGCCCCACACCGGCCGAACTGCCGCTGGAACCGGCCACCTCACAGCGCGCCACCGACCATGTCACCCGGGCGCTGGCCCTCACCCGCGAACCGCTGGCCGGCCTCGCGGCCGAGGTGGCGGAGCGCGGCGGCCGGGTCATGGCCGTCTCCAGTGCGTGGACGCAGGCTCCCCCGCCGGGCTGGTCCGCCTACGTGACGGCCAAGTTCGCGGTCGAGGGCCTCGTGCGTGCGGCGGCGGCCGAGCTTCCCGGCGCCTCCTGGCTGATCGCGCGCCCGCCCCGGTTGCGTACCGCCATGACCGCCACCCCGCTCGGCGAACGCGGCGCGGCCGTCGAGCCGGTCGCCGCGGCGCTGGTCCACGCGCTGGCCGGGCGCGCCGAGCCGGGCGAGGTCCGGGTACTGCCCTTCGCCGAGGACGGGACCGCACTCACCGACGGACAGGAAGACAGCGCTGCGGGCGACGACGGCACAAGCGAGCAGACCGCGCCCTCCGGGAAGCCGGAGGACGCCGCCGTCCCGCGCCCCCTCGACCTCGGCGTGGTCGCCACGTTCACCCTCGATCCGCTCGTGGAGCCGCTTCAGCACTGGTGCGACCGGCTGGGACTCGGCCTGCGGGTCCGACCGGCCGACTACGCGCAGGTCTTCCAGGAACTCCTCTCCCCCGACGGCGTCTTCGCAACCGTCGAGCAGGGGGCCAAGGCCGTCCTGGTCCGGACGGAGGACTGGCCGCGGGACGAGAGTGGCCGCACCGCCGGCGAGTTCGCCGAAGCGGTGCGCGCCCACGCGGCCCGCAGCCCGGTGCCGCTGCTGGTGCTGCTGTGCCCGCCGTCCCCCGCGCACTCCGACGGCGGTGGCCGGGACGCGGAACTGACCGCCGCCGAGCGGCTGATCATCCAGGAGCTCACGGGCGTGCCGGGCGTGCACGTGCTCGGTCGGGAGCGCTGGGCGGGCGGGATCGTCCCGGCCGGCGAGACCCACTACGACGAGGCGCGGGACGCCGCCGCGCACATCCCGTTCACCCAGGAGGGCTGCGCCGCCCTGGCGGCCGGCGTCACCAGGGCCGCGCACAGCGTGCTGATCCCGCCCTCGAAGGTGATCGTCCTGGACTGCGACAACACGCTCTGGGGCGGGGTGGTCGGCGAGGACGGCCCGCACGGGGTACGGCTGGAGCCGGCCCACCGGGCGGTGCAGGAGTGGGCCGTGGCCCGCCGGCGCGAGGGCGTCCTGATCTGCCTGGCCAGCAAGAACGAGGCTGCCGACGTCGATGAGGTGCTGGCAGTGCGCGCGGACATGCCGCTGCGCGCCGAGCACATCACCGCCCGCCGGGTGAACTGGGAGCCGAAGGCCCTGAACATCGCCTCCCTCGCCGCGGAACTCGACCTGGGGCTGGACAGCTTCGTCTTCCTCGACGACAACCCGGTGGAGGTGGCGCACGTACGCGCCGCCCACCCCGAGGTCCTGGCGCTGCAACTGCCCGAGGACGGGACCGAGGTGCCCGGCTTCCTGGACCGGGTGTGGTCGCTGGACCGGCTCACCGTCACCGACGAGGACCGCAAGCGGTCCGACTTCTACCGGGCCCGGGGCGAGCGCGACGCGATGCTGCGCGACGCCGCCTCGTTCGCCGATTTCATCGCCGGTCTGGAGCTGTCGGTGGACGTCGCGCCGCCGACGCCCGAGCAGTACCCGCGGATCTCGCAGCTGACGTACCGCACCAACCAGTTCAACCTCTCCACCGTGCGCCGCGGCGAACCGGAGATACGGGCGCTGCTCGCCGACCCGGCGGTGCGGATCCGCACCGCCCGCGTGCGGGACCGTTTCGGCGACTACGGCCTGGTGGGCCTCGCCATCACCCGGGAGGCCGCCGACGGGACGTCCGCGGTCCTCGACACGTTTCTGATGAGCTGCCGGGTGCTCGGCCGCGGTGTCGAGCACGCCTTCGTGGCCGCCCTCGCCGGGGAGCTGGCCGAGGCGGGCGTGTCCGAGCTGGTCGCGCCGTATGTGCCCAGCGAGCGGAACACGCCGGTACGCCGCTTCTTCGACTCGGTGCTCGGCTCCTTCGCCGAGTCCGGCGAGAACGGCCGCGTCGTGTTCCGGGCGCCCGTCACCGCCGTCGCCGCGGTGGCCTTCGAGCCGGATGACGCGCAGCCGGATCCGTCGGCCGAGGCGAAGCCCGCCCGGAGGGCGAAGCCGTCCGACGGGGCCGTACGGGACGGCGTGCGCCGCCGCGCCCTCGTCGACCTGGCTCAGGACGCGGAACCGCTGTCGTCCGTCCTGCGTGCCACCAGGCCCTCAGCCCGCCTCACGGCCCCCGCCCCAACGGAGCCGGCGCCTCCCGCGGCACCCGCCACGGGCGGTCTCACGGAGGCCCGGGAGACCGTGTGCTCCGTGGTCGCCGAGGTCCTGGGGCTGCCGCGGGCTGACATCGGGCCGCATACGCCGCTGGAAGCGATCCGGATGACGTCGCTGTCCGTGGTGGACGCGATGATCCGGTTGGAGAAGCGGTACGGACAACTGTCCAAGACCCTGTTCTTCGAGCACCGGACGCTCGGCGACATCGCCGCGGCACTGGCGGGGGACGGCTCGGAGCCGGCACCCGCGGCCGGCGAGGGGGCGCCGCCTCCCGCCCCGGCCGCCTCTCCGGCCGTCGACCGCACCGCCCAGGTGTCCGCGGCGGTGGCGCCGGACGCCGCGTCCGCTCCCGGCCCCGTCACCGAACCGATCGCCGTCGTCGGCCTGGCCGGGCGCTACCCCGGTGCCGCCAGCCTCGACGAGCTGTGGCAGAACGTGCTGCACGGCCGCAGCGCCGCCCGGCCGGTGCCGTCCGACCGGTGGGACCACGACGCGGTGTACACCCCGGAGGGCGGTCAGGGGCGCACGTACAGCGGCATCGGCAACTTCCTTGACGGGGTTGCCGACTTCGACTCGCTGTACTTCGGGATCGCCCCGCGCGACGCCGAGCAGATGGACCCGCAGCAGCGCGTCTTCCTGGAGACGGCGATCGAGGCGGTGCAGGACGCCGGGTACGACCGGCACACGATGGACCGGAGGACCGGCGTCTATGTGGGCGCCATGGCCGACGACTACCGCACGTTCAGCGCCAACGGCGCTGCCACCGGCCACTCCCCCTATCCGTACGCCGACACCTACGCCATCGCCAACCGCGTCTCGTACTTCCTGGACCTCACCGGACCGAGCATGGTCGTGGACACCGCCTGCTCGGCGTCCGGCGTAGCACTGCACCTGGCCTGCCAGGCGATCCGGCGGGGCGAGGTGGCGGCCGCGATCGCGGGTGGGGTGAACCTGGTCCTGCATCCGGTGCGGCACATCCAGTACGCACAGATGGGGATGCTGTCGAAGGCCGGTGTCTGCCGCCCCTTCGCCGAGGAGGCCGACGGCTTCGTCATGGGTGAGGGCGCCGGTGCGGTGCTGCTGAAGCCGCTGTCGAGGGCGGTCGCCGACGGTGACCACGTCTACGGCCTCATCCGCGGCACGGCCGTCAACTCCGGTGGCCGCACCAGCGGATTCACCGTGCCGAGCCCGGAGGCGCAGGCGGCGCTCGTGTCGTCGGCGCTGCGCTCGGCGGGCGTGGACCCGGGCACCGTCGGATACGTGGAGGCCCACGGCAGCGGCACCTCCCTGGGCGACCCCATCGAGGTGCGGGCGCTGACCCGGGCGTTCGGGGCGCGCGAGCAGGTGGGCAGCTGCGCCCTGGGCAGCGTGAAGGCCAACATCGGCCACCTGGAGCCGGCCGCCGGCATCGCGGGGCTGACCAAAGTACTGCTGCAGCTCAGGCACCGCGTCCTGCCCCCGACTCCGCACGCCGACACCCCCAACCCGTTCATCGAGCTGGACGGCAGCCCCTTCCGGCTCCAGACCGTCGCCGCGCCGTGGGAGCCGGTGGGTGTGGAGGCCGACGGCGGCACTCCGCCGCTGCGCGCGGGCGTCAGCTCCTTCGGCGCGGGCGGGGTCAACGCGCACCTCGTCGTCGAGGCGTACGACCGACCGGCCACGGAAGCGGAGGAGGATCCGGTGGGTAACGAGCTGTACCTCCTGTCGGCCCGCACGGACCAGCAACTGCGCGCCACGGCGCAGCGGCTGGCGGCGCATCTGCGCGGGCCCGCCGGGCGGACCGTGCGTCTCGCCGACGTGGCGCACACGCTGCGTGTGGGGCGCGAGGCCCTGGACGTGCGTGCGGCGTTCACCGCGCGGGGCCGTGACAGCCTGCTGGCGGTGCTGGACCGGATCGCGGACGGGGCCGAGGAGGGCTCCGGCGCGGTCCACACCGGACGGCTGGTCCGCGGCGGTCCGCTCGCCGGGCTGTTCACGGATCTCGCCGGCGGGCAGGATTTCCTGGCGTCCCTCGCCACCCAGGGCGAGCTGAGCACCCTGGCCCGGCTGTGGGTCCAGGGCGCCGAACCGGACTGGTCCGCGCTGCTGCCCGCCGCCCGCCGGACCCCGCTGCCCGTCTACCCGTTCGAACGGGTGCCGTACTGGCTGCCGTCGGCGGTGCCCGAACCGGCCGGCACTCCCTCGGCCCCGACCGGTCCGTCGGCGCGCGCCGACGACTTGGCCGCCGTGTGGACACCGTACTGGGAGGACGCCCCCGCGCGGACCACCGTCGGCACTCGGGCCCCGGCGACGGTTCTGGTGCTCGACGCCCCCGGCGCCGCAACCGTCGCCGGGGAGGGCGAGGAGCGGCCGTGGCTGCTGCTGAGGGCGGTGGAGTACCCCGCGGACGAGGTCCCCGACGATGCCCCGGGCCTCGTGGTGCGCCGGGGCAACGCGGACGACCTGCGTTCCCTGCTGGAGCGCGCGGGCGCCGAGGGGCCCGTGGTGCTGGTCGACCGGCGCGGACTGGCGCCCGCCTCGCGAACGGGCGAGGACGCGGCGTACGCGGTCGCCCAGCGGCTGCCCATCGATCTGGGCCGGGCGGTCTCGGTCGGCGCGCTCCCCCCGCTGACCTACGTCCAGGTGGCGCCGGCCGGCCGGGAGGACCCGGTGGAGCACGCGGTCGCCGCCTTCGGCCGTTCGCTGGCCCGCGAGACGAGCCGCTTCCGGCACGTCCGCGTGGACCTCGCCGACGGCTTCTCCCCGTCCCTGTCCGCGCTGGTCGCCGAGGCGGACAGCACGGACGCCGAGCTGCGACTCGGCCCGGGCGGGCGTCAGGTGCTGCGCTTCACCGAGACCGGCCGGCCCGGGGGTGACACGGGCCCCGGGTTCGCGCAGGGCGGGCACTACGTCGTCACCGGCGGCGCCGGGGGCATCGGACGGCTCGTAGCGGTGCACCTGGCCGAGCGGTACGGCGCGAAGGTCACGCTCCTCGGGCGGTCGGCGGCGGGCCCCGAGCACGAGCGGTTCTGCTCCCGGCTGCGGTCCCTGGGCGGCGACGGGCTCTACGTCCGCGCGGACGTCACGGACCGTTCCTCGCTGGACACCGCGCTGCGCACGGCCCGGTCGCGGTTCGGCGCGCTCACCGGCGTGCTGCACGCCGCGGGGCTGACCGAGGACGCGCTGCTGCAGGACAAGGGCGACGAACAGGTGGCCCGGGTGCTCGCACCCAAGACCACGGGGACGGCTCTGCTGGACGACCTGACGGCCGGGGACCCGCTGGAGGCCTTCGTCCTCTTCTCGTCCGTCGTCGGCACCGTCGGCAACGCCGGCCAGTGCGACTACGCGGCCGCCAACGCCTACCTGGACGCCTTCGCCCTACACCGCGCCGAGCAGGTCGAGCAGGGCCGGCGCAGCGGCCGTACCGCCTCCGTGGCCTGGCCGCTGTGGTCCGAGGGCGGTATGCGGCTGGACGCCGAGAGCGCCTCGCTGGCGGTCACCACGATCGGGCTGGTCCCCATCGGGACATCGGAGGCGCTGCGGGTGCTGGAGGAAGCGGTACGGTCCGCCGCCCCGCGGCTGTACGTGTCCTGCGCCGGCACCGAGCGCACCCGTTCGGTCCTCGGCCGGGCCGGGCTGGGCCCGGTGCCCGGCGTCGGGAACCCCGTGCTCACCGACCCGGCCGGCGCCTCGACGGGCCCCCGGCCGGTCGCGGGCGCGGCCACCGCGCCGCTCCCGGACCAGGTCCTCACCCTGGTCGTGGCCCGGGTCGCCGAGGTCGCCGGGACGACCCCCGACCGCATCGAGGGCGCCACCGAACTGGGCGCCTACGGTTTCAACTCCGTCCTGCTGACCACCCTCGCCAACCGGCTCAACGACACCTTCGGCACGGCCCTGACGCCGGTGACGTTCTACGAGTACCCGACGGCCGACGCGATCACCGCGCACCTGGTCGACCGGCACGCGGCACGGCTGCCCGAGGCGTTGAGCGAGCCCGGGCCGGTGCCGGAGACACACCCGGAACCGGTGGTCGCGGAACCCGCGCCCGAGCCCGTTCCGGCGCCGGTGCCCGGGACCCGGGCGGCGCGGCCCGAGGATCCGGCGGCCGGGGCGGACCCGGTCGCCGTGGTCGGTCTCGCCGGCCGCTTCCCCGGCGCCCCGGACGCCGAGACCTTCTGGCGGAACCTGCTGGCCGGACGGGACATGGTCACCGAGGTGCCGGCCGAGCGCTGGAACTGGCAGGCGTACGACGGTGATCCGCGCCGGGACCCGGGCACCACCGACTGCCGGGCGGGCGGCTTCCTCGACTCGGTGACCGCCTTCGACGCCGCGCACTTCTCGCTCTCCCCGCGCGAGGCCTCCCTCATGGACCCCCAGCAGCGGCTGTTCCTGGAGACGTGCTGGCACACCCTGGAGGACGCCGGGTACGACCCGGGGTCGTTCGCCGGGACCCGCACGGGCGTCTTCGCGGGTGCGACCCTCCACGACTACCTGGAGGTCCTGAGCGAGCACGACA
The DNA here is from genome assembly GCF_042740985.1 of Streptomyces sp. NPDC058985. Lineage (NCBI taxonomy): Bacteria > Bacillati > Actinomycetota > Actinomycetes > Kitasatosporales > Streptomycetaceae > Streptomyces > Streptomyces sp. NPDC058985. The sequence continues at coordinate 61,694 of NZ_JBHYJX010000026.1, forward strand.
CCGACGTGGCGGGGCACACCGTCACCGGCAACGTGCACGCCATCGTCGCCAACCGTGTCTCATACCTGCTGGACCTGCGCGGCCCCAGCGAAACGGTGGACACCGCGTGCTCCAGCTCTCTGGTCGCCCTGCACCGCGCGCTCGCGGCCCTGCGGTCCGGCGAGTGCGACGCCGCTCTCGTCGGCGGGGTCAACGTGGTGATGACGCCGACCTGGTACGTCTCACTCAGCCGGGGCGGCATGCTGTCACAGGGCGGCCGCTGCCACACCTTCGACAGCCGGGCCGACGGCTACGTGCGTGCGGAGGGCGTCGGCGCGATCCTGCTGAAGCCGCTGTCCAAGGCCCTCGCCGACGGCGACACGGTGCGCGCCGTGATCCGCGGCTCCGCGGTCGGACACGGCGGCCGGGCGCACTCCCTCACCGCGCCCACCCCGCGCGGCCAGGCCGACACCATCGTGGCGGCCCTGCGTGACGCGGGCGTGCCCGCCGCGTCGGTCGGCTACATCGAGGCACACGGCACGGGAACACGGCTCGGCGACCCGATCGAGGTCCAGGGCCTCAAGCAGGCGTTCGAACGAGCGGCGGACGGGGCCGGCGTCCCCGCGGGGTCGACGGTGCTCGGCGCGCTCAAGGCGTCGGTCGGGCATCTGGAAAGCGCGGCCGGCATCGCCGGACTGATCGCGGCGGTGCACGCGCTGCGCGACCGCACCCTGCCGCCGGTGACCGGTCTCACCGAACTCAACCCGTATCTGGAGCTGGACGGTTCACCCTTCCGGGTGCTGCGCGCGGCCGAGCCATGGACGTCGTCCGGTGACGCACCGCTGCGCGCCGGAGTGAGCTCGTTCGGCTTCGGAGGCGTCAACGCGCACGTCGTGGTGGAGGAGCCGCCGGCTCCCGCCGCGCGGGCCGGGGACCAGACGGGCCCGCAGGTGGTGGCGCTGTCCGCCCGGACCCGGGAGCAGCTGCGCGCCTGCGCCGCGCGGCTGCGCGACTTCGCCGCCGACGGCGGCGTCCGCCTGGACGACCTGGCGTGGACCTCGCAGACCGGTCGCGCCCCGCTCGCCGAACGGCTCGCGGTCGTCGCCTCCTCGCTGCCCGAGCTGCGGAACCGGCTCGGCGCCTACCTGGACGACACGGGTGAGGCCGGAACCCCGGGGACGCACCTGGGCGGGCCGCACCGGACCGCCTCGGACGGCCCCGCCGTCAGGCCGACGGACCCGGCGGACGCCGCCGTCCGCTGGGCCGCCGGTGAGCCGGTCGCCTGGACGGCACTGCACGACGGGCCGCGCCGACGGGTGCCGTTCCCCGGATACCCGTTCGACCACAGCGTCGAGTTCGGGCCGTCGGGCATGCCGAACCGGGTGGGCCCGGGCAGCGCGCGTCCGGCGTCCGAGCCACTGCCGACCGGTCCCGGTCCGGCCGCCGGAACCCAGGACGCGGTGCCGGAACTACTGGTCCGGGACTGGGTCGACGCGCCCCTGCCCGCCCCCGCCGGCACCGGCACCGGCCGCCGGCCTCTCGGCGTGCTGCTCGTCGCCGCGCGGGACACGCTCGGCTTCGCCGAGACCACCGCACACGCGGCGGGTGCGGAGAAGAGCGGCTGGATCGTGGTGCGCGAGCGGAGCCTGCTGCCCCACCTCGGTGCCGACGAGTACGACCTCGACCTCGCCGACCACACGGCCGGACACGCTCTGGCGGAGCAACTGTACGAACGGTACGGCCCGCTGGACGCGGTCGTGGACCTGATGGACCTGTCCGGTGCCGGGGCGCAGACCGCGCCGCTGGAGCGCGAGGCCGCCCGGATCGGGCTTCTCCAGGAGCTGGTGCGCCGGGCCACCGCGGCCGGGCAGGAACTGTCGGTGCTGCATGTCACGCGCGGCCGCCAGGCGCTGCGACACGCCCGGCCGCAGGCGCGGGGCGGGGCCATGGCCGGTCTCGTCCGGGCCGTGGGCGCCGAGTACCGGGCGGTCCGCTCGGCCTCCGTGGACCTCGACCCGGCCGACACGGGTCCGGAGGCGGTCCTGGGCACCGTGCGCGCCGAGCTGTCCGTGGTCACACAGACCCCGACCGAGGTTTGCCTGCGCGGCACGGACCGCTATGTGCCCGGCCCGCTGCGCGTCCTGCCGGCCGGAGCCGGCCTTCCCCGACTCGACCCGGACCGCACCTATCTGGTGACCGGCGGCACCGCCGGACTGGGCCTGGCGGCGGCCGAGCGGCTGGCCGAACGGGGCGCCCGCAAGCTGGCCCTGCTCGGTCGACGGCCACTGCCGCCACGTGCCGAGTGGGAGCGGACGGCCGCGTCGGCGGACGTCGCCGGCGACGGGGCCGACGCGCGCACGGCGGAGCTGGCGCGCACCGTCGCGGGTCTGGAGGCCCGTGGGGTACGAGTCCTGCTCCACACCGGTCCGCTCACCGACCGCGGCGCCCTGACCGCCTTCCTGCACCGGGTGCGCGGTGAACTGGGTCCAGTCGCGGGCGTGCTGCACTGCGCCGGCTCGGTGGACCGCAGGCACCCGGCGTTCGTCCGCCGCCCGCCGGAGGCCGTGGCCACGACCTGGGAGCCGAAGACCGCCGGGCTGCGGGTGCTGGACGAGTTGGTGCGCGCCGACCGGCCGGACTTCTTCGTCCTGTACTCCTCGGTCTCCGCCGTACTGCCCCACCTGGGCGTCGGTCTCGGCGACTACGCCGCCGCCAACGCCCATCTGGCCGCCTACGCGGCCGAGCGCAACACGGCCGAGGGCCCGGGCGGCACCCGCTACCTCAGCATCGCCTGGGGCAGCTGGACCGGCCTCGGCATGGGCGAGGTGAAGGCCGACGCGTACCGCGCGGCGGGCTTCGGGGCACTGACCCGCGAAGCGGGCCTGGGACTGCTGGAACGAGTGATCGCCGGTGGCGTCGACGGCGCCGTCGCAGCCGCGGTGCGCCCCGGCGACTTCCCGCCCGCCGCACGTCCCGGTACCGGCCCCCTTCCGCCCGCCGCCGGCCCCACGGTCCCGGCTCCGGCTCCGGTTCCGGCCACGCCCTCCGGCGGCCCGGCGCAGGGGCCGCACGGCACGAACACCGAAGCAGAACACGATGAGAAGAAGAAGGAGCACCAGGTGACGACCTCGGACGGCGCCGTGAGCGCTGCCGTCAGGGCGGAGGTCGAGGAGTTCCTCCTCGACCTCATGGCCCGGGAACTGATGCTGCCGAAGGAAGCGGTGGCCCTCGACGCCTCCTTCGCCGAGCTGGGGGTGGACTCCATCCTGATCGCCGGAATGGTCGGCAGGCTGGAGGAGCTGTCCGACGCTCCACTGGACCCGTCGGTGGTCCTGGAGAACCCCACGGCCGCGCGCCTCGCCGCCTTCCTGACGCATGCGTACCCGCAGGGCATCCAGCGCTGGGCCACCCGGCGCGGCGTCGGCGACGAGCGGCCGAGCCCCGCCGGGACGGCCGCGCTGCCACGGTCGCAGGGCACCACCGCCCCGGGTCCCGGGCCCCGGCCGCTGGCCGTCATCGGCATGGCGAGCCGCTTCCCTGGGGCACCCGACACCGATGCCTTCTGGAGCCTTCTGGCCGAGGGCCGCAGCGCGATCCGCGAGGTGCCGGCGTCCCGGTGGAGCACCACCGGGCTGTACGCGCCGGAGAAGCGGCCGGGCCACTCCCTCTCCCGCTGGGGCGGGTTCCTGGACGGGATCGAGGACTTCGACCCGGAGCCGTTCGGCATCGCGCCCGAGGACGCCGCGCATGTCGACCCGCTCATCCGACTGGTCCTGGAGTGCGCCGAACAGGCGTTCCGGAACGCCGGATACCAGCGCCCTGAGCTGGCGGGCACCCGCACCGGGGTGTTCGCGGCGGCACAGACGGGGGCGTACGCGCCGCGGATCCGCGTCCCGCACCGCAACACCGTCACGGGCCTGAACCAGAACTTCGTGGCCGCCCAGCTCGCCCAGGTCTACGACCTGCGCGGCCCGCACCTGGTCATCGACACCGCCTGCTCCTCGTCGCTGGCCGCCCTGTCCCTGGCCGAGCAGTCCCTGCGGCTCGGCGAGTGCGACATGGCACTGGTCGCCGCGGCGGACCTGCTGCTCGACGAGATGCCGTACCTGAAGCTGAGCGCGTCCGGCGCGCTCTCCCCGGACGCGGAGTGCCGGGTGTTCGACGCGCGGGCCAACGGCCTGGTCCTCGGGGAGGGCGCGGGTGCCCTGCTGCTGAAGCCGCTGGACACGGCGCTCGCCGACGGGGACCGGGTGTACGCGGTCGTGGAGTCGGTGGCGGTGAACAACGACGGCCGCACGATGGGCCTGACGACTCCGAATCCGGACGCCCAGGAGGACGTGGTGCGCCAGGCGCACCGCGCGGCGGGCGTGGATCCGACGGCGATCGGTCTCATCGAGGCACACGGCACCGGCACGATGATCGGCGACCCGATGGAACTGCGGGCCCTCACCCGGGCGTTCGGCGACGCCGACGACCGCACGGGGTACTGCGCCGTGGGCAGTGTGAAGTCCAACATCGGACACGCGCTGATGGCCGCCGGCATGGCGGGACTGCAGAAGGCGGTCCTCGCCCTGCGGCACCAAATGATCCCGCCGACGCTGCACTGCGAGACGCCCAATCCCCGCTTCTCCTTCGACCGGTCGCCCTTCTACCCGAACACGGAGCTGCGGGAGTTCGTGCCGATCGGCGGTGTGCGCCGAGCCGGCGTCAGCGCCTTCGGCTTCGGTGGGGTCAACTGCCACGCCGTCCTGCGGGAGCCGACGGCAGAGGAGCTCGCCGCGCGTCCGGACGAGCGCCCGAGCCTGCCGCCGGCCGTCTTCCAGCGCGCCCGCCACTGGGTGGACCGGGAGACGGACACCACCGCCGCGGCTGTGCCCACCGCCCCCGTACCCGCCTTCTCCGCGCCTGCCGCGCACGCCGCCGCCGCCGGCCCGATTCTGTCGCTCGAGGAGTTGAACTGACGATGTCCGACATCCATCGGTCCTTCGACGCCGGGGCCGCACTCCGGTCCCTCGCGGGCCGCCGGTTCGCCACCCGGGTCACCGCGCGGGACGCGGCCGTGCGGGACCACCTCGTCCACCGCACGCCCGTCCTCCCCGGCGTCTTCCATCTCGACCTGGTGCTGCGGCTGGTCCGTCACCTGGGTGTCGATCCGTCCGTGGTCGAACTCCGGCGCTGTGTCTTCATCCGTCCGCTGATCGCCGTGGGCGACCTCGACCGCCAGCTGGAGGTGACGGTCGGCGAGCCCGGGGGGCGCGGCGGGGTGCCGGTCACCGTACGCAGCCGTCCGCTGCTGGGCGGGGAGGTGGCCGACGAGCAGTGGCAGGTGAACTTCCAGGCGGAGATCCATGTCGTGGGCCCGTGGGAGCCGGAGCCGGTACCGGCGGGCCGGTTCGACGCCGCTTCCGGCCCCGGTTCGGTGGATGCCGACGACCTCTACGCCCTGGCCCGTCAACTCGACATCGAGCACGGGCCGTTCATGAAGGTGCGGGGCCGGGTCGGCGCGGGCGACGGCTTCTCGGTCGCCGACGTACACCTGGACCCCAGCGCGGTAGAGGCGCTCGGGCACTTCCACGTGCACCCCGTCTTCATGGACTTCTCGGTGCTCGTGCCGTTCCTGCAGTTCCCCGAGCCGGTCCGCCGCGGCATCGTCCAACCCTTCATCCCGATCTACGTCGACTCCTTCCGCGCCCGCCGGTCCCTTCAGGCGCGCACGCTGGTGCACTCACCGCGCCTGCCGAGCCTGCGGGTCGACGAAAGCACCCAGGCGGTCGTGGCGGACATCGACCTGTGCACGCCGGAAGGTGAGGTCGCGGTCCGGCTGACCGGCTACCGCGCGAAGCGGGTCCGCACCACCGAGGACATCCGCAAGCACGCGGAGGAGGGCAGGCGGCTGGCCGAGGCGCGGGCCACGGCGCCTCCACGGACACCCCCGCCCGCCGAGCCGGCCGTCCCTCCCGCTCCCAGCGGGGACCTCACCACGCTCGTGACCTCTCTGGTCGCGGCACAGACCGGCAATCCCGCCGCCGGCATCCACCCCGACCAGGGCTTCTACGACGAACTCGGCCTCACCTCCGTCGACCTCCTCAACATCGCCGGAAAACTCGAAACCGCACTGAACACCGAGCTCTACCCCACCCTCCTCTTCGAACACCCCACCATCGGCCAACTCGTCACCCACCTCACCGACGAAGGCCTCCACGCACCCACCGACACCACCCCGGAGACCACACCCGCCACCGCGCCCGCCACCGGCGGCGACCTGACCGCCCTCGTGACCTCACTGGTCGCCGAACAGACCGGCAAACCCACCACCGGCATCCACCCCGACCAGGGCTTCTACGACGAACTCGGCCTCACCTCCGTCGACCTCCTCAACATCGCCGGAAAACTCGAAACCGCACTGAAC
>NZ_JBHYJX010000026.1:68181-110620 GCF_042740985.1 Streptomyces sp. NPDC058985
ACCGAGCTCTACCCCACCCTCCTCTTCGAACACCCCACCATCGGCCAACTCGTCACCCACCTCACCGACGAAGGCCTCCACACACCCACCGACACCACCCCGGAGACCACCCCGACGGCCGACACCACCGCGCCCGCCCCGGCCGCGCCGCCGTTCGCCGACGCCCCGATGGCGATCGTCGGCGTGGCCGGGCGCTATCCCGGCGCCCGGAATCTCGACGAGTTCTGGGAGGTGCTGCGCACCGGACGCGACTGCCTGGACGACGTGCCCGCCGAACGCTGGGACGCGGACGCCTGGTTCGCGCCCGAGCCGGGCACACCGGGCCGCTCGTACCTCAAGCGGGGCGGCTTCATCGAGGACGTCGACCGGTTCGACTCGCTGTTCTTCAACATCCCGCCGCAGCAGGCCAGACTGATGGACCCGCACGAGCGGCAGTTCCTGGAAGTCGCCTGGTCGGCTCTGGAGGACGCCGGATACACCCCGGAATCACTGTCGGCGGCGGCCCGCGGTCCCGTGGGTGTGTTCGCGGGTTCGATGTGGGCCGACTACCACCTGCACGGTCTGGAGAGCGTGCGGGACGGCGGCACGGACGTCGCGCTGAGCTGGCTCGGCGGCATCCCGAACCGGGTCAGCCACGCCTTCGACTTCCGCGGTCCCAGCGTCCTGGTGGACACCGCCTGCTCGTCCTCGCTGACAGCACTGCACCAGGCCTGTGAGGCGATACGCCGAGGAGAGTGCCGCACGGCCCTGGTCGGAGGGGTGAGTCTGTCCCTGCATCCGTACAAGTACGTCCGCTCGGCGGCCAACGGCCTGCTGGCGAAGGACGGTACGAGCCGCCCCTTCGGCGCGGACGCGTCCGGGTACGTCCCGGCGGACGGCGTGGGTGCGCTGATCGTGCGCCCGCTGGCGGACGCGGAGGCGGACGGCGACCGCATCCTGGCCGTCGTACGCGGATCGGCCGTGAACCACACCGGCCGCACCCCCGGTTACACGATCACGAGCCCGGAGGCGCAGGGCCGGGTGGTCGAGGAAGCCCTGGCGCGAGCCGGCCTCCCGGCGTCGGCGGTGACGCTGCTGGAGGCGCACGGGGCGGCGACCGCGCTCGGTGACCAGCTCGAAGTGGACGCCCTGACCCGGACGTTCCGCAAGGAGACCGACGCGGTCGGCTTCTGCGCGATCGGCTCGGTGAAGGCGAACATCGGCCACACCGAGGCCGCCGCCGGCCTCGCCTCGCTCACCAAGATCCTGCTGTGCCTGCGGCACCGCACCCTTGTGCCGTCACCGCACGCGGAACGCCCGAACCCCGCCATCGACTTCGCCGCGTCACCGTTCCGCCTCCCGGCCGCCGAGGAGCCCTGGACGCCGCTGACGGACCCGGCCACCGGGCGTCCCGCGCCGTTGCGCGCGGCGGTCAGCGCGTTCGGCTTCGGCGGGGCCAACGCCCATGTCGTCCTGGAGGAATACGTGTCACCCGAGTCCCCGCCCGCCGGCTCGCAGGCGGCGTCGGCCCGGCAGGTGGTCGCGCTGTCGGCCCGCACCGGCGAGCAGCTGACCCGGCGGGCGGCCGACCTCGCGGACGCCCTGCGGGCGCGCCCCGAGACGCGGCTCGCCGACGTCGCGCACACGCTCGCCGTCGGGCGACGCCACCTGGGCGAGCGGCTCGCGCTCGTCGTCGCCTCCACCGCGGAACTGGCCGAGGCGCTCGACGCGTTCGCGACGGGCCGTACACCCGCGGTGCCCCACACCCGTGCCACGGCCCGGCGGACCGCGACCGGAGCCGTGGAGCCCGCGCAGGCGCCGGCCGTGCCCGAGAAGTCCGCCGAGTCCTGGGCGAACGGCACGGTCGGCACCCTCGCCCCGGTGCCTGGCGGACGGCGGATCGCGCTGCCCTCCTATCCGTTCGCCGGGGAACGCCACTGGATCACCCCCGCCGACGAGCCGAGGAGCGTCCCTCCGCAGCGCGCGGCACAGCCGCGGAGCGCGGTCCCCGGCACCGGCAGCGTCCCACTGGACGACCTGCGCCAGGTGATGCTGTACGAGCCTGCCTGGGCGCCCCGCCCGACACCGCCCGCCACCGTCCCGCTCGACGGCGAGACCGTGCTGGTGCTGGACACGTCCGACGCGCGCTGCGCGACCCTGCGCTCCCGCCTCCGCCCGGTGCTCGTCACTCCGGGCAGCGGATTCGCCCGGCTGTCCGCCGACCACTTCACCCTCTCGCCCGACTCCCCCGAGGACCACGGGCACCTGCGCAAGGCCCTGGAGCAGGAGGGCCGTGTCCCCGCCGCGATCCTGCACCTGTGGCACCTCGACGGCTCCGCCCCCGACGGACCGCCGGAGCGGCCGACCGGACTGCTGTCGGTGTACGCGTTGTGCCAGGCGTGGGCGGTGGGCCGCCGCGTGGCCCTACCGGTCGTGCACGCCTACCACTCCCCCACGGAGTGCCCGCCGGACGCCTCCGTGGGCGGCCTGGCCCGCGGACTGCGCCTGGAGCAGCCCAAGCTGCCGCTGAGTACGGTCCGGTTCGCCGCGCCCACGGACGACGCGGCACGGACGACCGAAGTGCTGCTCGCGGAGGCATCGTCGCCCGCCGACCTGGAGGTCCGGTACACCGCGGCCGGTGTCCGCGAGGTGCGCGGCTTCGCGCCCACCCGTCCGCTGCCCGCCGGCACCGCGCTGGCCCGGCCCGGCGGCACCTGTCTGATCAGCGGCGGCACGGGCGGTATCGCGCGGCACGTGGCGCGGCGCATGGCCCGCGCGGCCCGGCCCGACATCGTGCTGTTCGGCCGCTCCCCGGAAGGCGCCACGCAGCGTGAGTTCCTGGCCGAGCTGGCCGGGCTCGGCTCGCGCGCCGTGTACGTCCAGGCCGACGTCACGCGGCTGGAGGACGTACGGCGGCTGGTGGCGACCGCGGAGGAGCGGTTCGGCACGGTCACCGGGGTGATTCACACCGCGGGCGTCGTGGAGGACGGCCTGCTGATCACCAAGACGGGGGACTCCGTCCGGCGGGTGCTGGGACCGAAGTTCGACGGTGCCCGCAACCTGGACCTGGCCACCGCCGACCGGCCGCTGGACTACCTGGTGCTGTTCTCCTCCACCTCGGCCGTGCTCGGCTCCATCGGCACGACCGACTACACCGCCGCCAACGCCTACATGGACTCCTTCGCCGCCTGGCGGGACGAGCTCGTGGCGCGGGGTGAGCGCCGGGGCCGCAGCGTGGCCGTGAACTGGCCGCTGTGGGACGACGGCGGCATGCGGATCAACCCGGCCGTGGAGGCCCAGGTGCTGGAGAGCACCGGGCTGGTGCCGCTGAAGACGGCGCACGGTCTGGCCGCGCTGGAGGCCGGTCTGGCCCACGACGGGCCGCAGCTCGCGGTCTTCGAGGGCGACCGCGCCAAGGTCGAGCGCCTGCTCGCGGTCATCTGGCCGGAACGCGTCCGGACGGCGGCCCCCGACGATGGGGGCGCCCCCGGCGAAGGAGCTGCCCCCGGCGATGGGGCTGCCCCGGACGGCAGGGCCGAGCCGGTCGTGGGAGTGGCCGGCCCGGCGGACGCGGAGCTCGCGGCCGAACTGGAGGCCATGATCACCGAGACGGTGACGGGCGTACTGCCGCAGGCGGCGAGCCTGTCCGCGGAGCTGACGGCCTGGACCTTCATGGAGCTGGGGCTGACCTCGGTGGACGTGGTGACGCTGGGTGCCCGGCTGGGGCAGCAGCTGGGCGTCGAGATCGCGCCCACGGTGTTCTTCCGCTGCACGCGCGTCCCCGAGCTGGCGGCTCACCTTGCCCAGGAGCACGGCGAGGCGGTGCGCGCCTGGTACGGCTCGTTCAAGGGGACGGCGGCCGAACCGGGTACACCGGTCACCCGGGACAGCTCCGCCGTCGTGCCGGCCCCGCCGCCCCGCGCCTCCGTGGTGGAACCCACCCCCGGCCCGGACGCGACGGACCGCGACATCGCCGTCATCGGCCTCGCCGGCCGCTTCCCCGGCGCCTCGAACGTCCACGAGCTGTGGGACGCCCTGCTCGCCGGGCGGGACCTGGTCGGCGACGTGCCGGCGGACCGCTGGGACCACAGCCGGTACCTCGACGCCGACGGTGCGGCGGGGACGACCGAGTGCCCGGCCGGGGGCTTCCTCGACGAGGTGAGCCGGTTCGACGCCGCGTTCTTCGGCATCTCCCGGGCCGAGGCCGAGGCGATGGACCCGCAGCTGCGCCTCCTGCTGGAGGTGCTGTACGAGGCGGCCGAGGACGGGGCCGTCCTGCCCGGGCTGCGCGGCAGCGACACCGGCGTCTTCGTCGGCGAGTGCTTCCGCGACTACGAGGGCGAGATGATCACCCGCGGCCGCCGGCCGGGGCCGTACGACGCCACGGGCATCGCCACCACGATGGCCGCGAACCGGCCCTCGCACCACTTCGACCTGTCGGGGCCGAGCCTGACCGTCGACACGGCCTGCTCCTCGTCGCTGCACGCGCTGCAGCTGGCGGTGGAGTCGCTGCGCCGCGGCGAGTGCTCCATGGCTTTCGCGGCGGGCGCCAACCTGATGCTGACGCCGCGCCACTACCTGTCGCTGTCGGGGACCGGGGCGCTGTCGCCGAGCGGCCGCTGCCACGCCTTCGACGAGCGTGCCGACGGCTACGTGCCGGCGGAGGCGGTCGCCGCGGTCCTGCTGAAGCCGCTGCGCGCCGCAATCGCCGACGGTGATCCGGTCCGGGCCGTCATCAAGGGGGTCGCCGTCGGTCACGGTGGCCACACGGGCGCGGTCACCGCGCCCAACCCGCAGCGGCAGAGCGAACTCATCGCACGGGCATGGCGTGACGCCGGTCTGCCCGCGCACACGATGGGCCTGCTGGAAGCGCACGGAACCGGAACGAAGCTCGGCGACCCCATCGAGATCGAGGGGCTGCGCGGCGCGCTGACCGAACGCCCGGGCGACGCCCCGCCGGTCGTCGTCGGCACGGCGAAGGCCCACCTGGGGCACGCCGAGGGCGCCGCGGGCGTCGTGGGAGTCGTCAAGGCGGTGCTGTCCCTGGAGCACGGCCGGATCCCGGCGATGCCCGACTTCCGGCAGGCCAACCCGTACCTCGCCCTGGACAGCGCGGAGTTGACCTTCGCCACGGAAACCTCCGACTGGCCCGCGCGGCCGGGTACGCCGCGCCGGGCCGGGGTGAGTTCCTTCGGGTTCGGCGGCGCCAACGCCCACGTCGTCCTGGAGGAGGCGCCGCACCGCGCCCCTACGGCGTGGGCGGGGGGCCACAGCCTGGTCGTGCCGTTCTCCGCCTCGTCCGCGCAGGCGCTGCCCGAGGTGCTGCGCCGGCACCGTACCGCCCTCGACGGGCGGCCCGGCCTGGCGGCGGTGGCCGCCACCCTGCAGCAGGGCCGTGATCCCCTGCCCGCCCGGCTCGCCGTGGTCGCCGCCACCGACGGTGAACTGCGCGCGGAACTGGATGCGTTGCTCGCGGGCCCGGTCCACGCGGGAACGGTCCGCGCGGCGCCCGGATCGGACGCGTCGGCCGTCGCGGCCGCGCGGCGCTGGGCCGGCGGGGAGACGGTGGCGTGGACGCCGGTCTCGGGTGGCTCCGACGCGCCACGCCTGAATCTGCCCGGCCGGGCCTTCGGGGGCGAGCGCTTCTGGTTGCGCGAGCCCGAGCAGCACGCCGCACCCGCACCGGCGGCCCCGCCCGTCTCCGCCGGGCCGGCCACCGCGGCGGATCCGTCCCCTTCGCCCGCTCCCACCGCCGCGGCTCCGGCCCCGTACACCTCGGCCACTGCCGCCACCGCGGCCCGGCCCGCCGCGCGGGACGCCGAGGGCCCTGCCGCCCAGGCTCTCGCCACCGCCAGGTCCTTCATGTACGGGTCCGGGTACGACGCCATCGGCGTTCGGCGCGGCCTGGACCGGCTGGGCGTCGTCGGCTCCCGGCTCGCCGCCCTGTCGGTTCGCGAGCACCTGGGTGCCACCGGTGAGCTGTCCGGCGCTGACGTCCTCGCCGGCCTGCCGCCCGTCGAACCGTACGAGCGCTACGTCGCGCGACTCGCCGACGTGGTGACCGCCGCGCCGCGCCCGCTGCCCGACCCGGCGGCCGAACGCAACCTGATCGACAAGGAGTTCGACGACCTGACGACCGACCACCCCGAGGTCGGCGACCTGGTCGCGCTGGCCCGGGCCGTGATCCCGCACATCCCGCGCGTCGTGACGGGCGGCACCTCGGCGATCGAACTGTACTTCGGCGGGGAGGTCGCGGACCTGCTGAGCGGCGTCTACCACGGCAACGCCATAGCCGACCACTACAACGCCGTGGTGGCCCACTTCGCCGACGGCTGCGTCCGCGAGCGCCTGGCGCGGGACCCCGGCCGCCCGGTGCGCATCCTGGAGGTCGGGGCGGGCACCGGCGGCACCACCGGGCCGGTCGTGGAACGTCTGGCGGGCTACGGAGCCCGCGTCGAGTACACCTTCACCGACATCTCCGCCTCGTACTTCCGCCAAGCGCGCCGCAAGTTCGCCGACGCGGGCCTGCCGATGGTGTTCTCCACGTTCAACCTGGAGCACGACCCGGCCGCCCAGGGCGTCGAGGCGGGCGCGTACGACCTGCTGATCGCGTCCAACGTGGTGCACGCGACGGAGGACATCACCAAGTCGGCGGCCCATCTGCGCCGGTTGCTGTCCGACGGCGGTCTGCTGCTGCTGAACGAGATCACTTCCAACATCGACTACCAGTTCCTGCTGTTCGGAATGATCCCCAGCTGGTGGACCTGCCGGGACACCGAGCGGATGCCGGGCGCCCCGTTGTTGGCGCAGGACCGCTGGCAGGACGTCCTGCGGCGGGCCGGCTTCGCGCAGAGCTGGGTGCAGACGCACGACAACGGCGTCCCGGACGAGGACGACCAGTGCGTGATCGTGGCGCGCGCCGAGGGCGGTCCGCCGTCCGTCACCGCGCGCGCCGAAACCCCAAGGACGGTGTCCGCCGCCGCGCCCGCCGCGTCCGGGCCGGCCGAGCCCGAGGAAGGGGTGCGGGCCCATCTGCGTCAGGTCGTCGCCTCTTTCCTGTCCGTCTCGGCGGACAGCGTGGACGAGCAGACCTCCTTCACCGAACTCGGTGTCGACTCGCTCGGCACCATCCAGCTCGTGCGGGAGCTGGAGGAGGACTTCGGCAAGCTGCCGAAGGTCCTGCTCTACGAGGCCGGCACGGTCGCCGCGCTCGCCCGGGAGCTGCTGGCCCGCGCGCCGGACAGCTGCGCCCGCTTCGCCCGCGGGGCCGGCACCGCCGCGACCACGGAGACGTCCGTGACGCCCGCTGCGGCGGCGCGGCCCGAGGACGGGACCGGGACCGATGGCGCTGAGCGGCGGGACCCCGTCGCCGTCGTCGGCATGGCCGTCAGGATGCCCGGCGCACGGACCACACGGGCCCTGTGGCGTGATCTGCTGGCGGGCACCGACCACATGACCGAGATCCCCGCGGAACGCTGGGACTGGCGACCCCTGTTCGGCGACCCGCACCGCGAGCCGGGCACGACCAACAGCAAGTGGGGCGCCTTCGTCGACGGGGTCACCGAGTTCGACGCCGAGTTCTTCGGGATATCCGGGCGTGAGGCCGAGGTGATGGACCCGCAGCAGCGGCTGATGCTGCAGACGGCCTGGCACGCGGTGGAGGACGCCGGACACGCGCCGTCGTCGCTGCGCGGCGGCGACACCGGTGTGTTCGTCGGCGCCACCTCCCACGACTACACGGCGCACCTTGCCCGTGTGGGCCGTTACCGGGAGCCGTACGCCGTCAACGGCAACGCCAAGACGGTGCTGGCGAACCGCATCTCCTTCGAACTCGGGGTGCACGGGCCGAGCGAGGCCGTGGACACCGCCTGCTCCAGCTCGCTGACCGCCCTGCACCGCGCGGCGCGCGCCATCGAGAACGGCGAGTGCTCCGACGCCCTGGTCGGCGGGGTGCACCTGCTGCTGGCGCCCGACATGTACGTCGCGCTGGGCCAGATGGGCGCGCTGTCCCCGGACGGCAGGTGCCATGCCTTCGACCGGTCCGCGAACGGCTTCAGCCGGGGTGAGGGCGTCATCGCGCTGTACCTCAAGCCGCTGTCCCGTGCGCTGGCCGACGGCGACACCGTGTACGCGCTGGTGCGCGGCAGCGGGGTCAACCACGGCGGCCGCGCCCAGTCGCTGCCGGTGCCCAACCCGGCCGCCCAGGCGGCGCTGATCTCACGGGTGCTCCGCGACTCGGACACCGACCCGCGCACCATCGGCTACGTCGAGGCGCACGGCACCGGTACGGAGGTCGGCGACCCGATCGAACTGCGAGGTCTGCGCCGGGCCTTCGCGGAGCGGGCGGGCCTCGGGGAGGACGAGCGCGTGGACGCCTGGTGCGCGGTGGGGTCCATCAAGTCCAATATGGGACACCTGGAGGCCGCGGCCGGTCTCGCCGGCGTGGTGAAGGCCGCCCTCGCCCTGCGGTACGGCGAGATCCCGCCGAGCATCCACTTCCACGAGGCCAATCCGCTCCTCGACCTGGACGGCAGCCCGTTCCGTATCGCGGACCGCCGTGAGGACTGGCCGGCGCCCACCGGCGGCGGGGACGGGACGCTGCCCCGCAGGGCGGCCGTCAGCTCGATGGGATTCGGCGGTTCCAACGCCCACGTGATCCTGGAGGAGTACCCGGACCACGCTCCGGGCGCCGCCGCTGTCGGGGCCGGACGACTCGAACTGTTCGTGCTGTCGGCCCGCGATGAGGATCGGCTGAGGGACGCGGCCCGCGCGCTGGCGGATCGCCTCGACGGCGACCGTACGGTCTCCCCCGCCGAGGTGGCACACACGCTGCGCACGGGCCGGAGCACGATGGAGCACCGCTTGGCCGTGGTCGCCGGGACGCTTCCGGAGCTGGTCACGGCGCTGCGCGCGCACGCCACGGGCCGCGGCGACGACCGCCTGTTCACCGGCCGGGCCGGCAGCGCGGGGCCGGTCGCCGTGCCCACGGACGACCCGCGGGCGCTGGGCCGCCAGTGGGTCGAGGGGAGGGCCGGTTCGGAAGCTCTCGCCGCCCCCTCCCCGGCCGGTGTCCGCCGGGTGAGTCTCCCCGGCTACCCCTTCGCGCCCACCACGTTCTGGGCGACGGCCGAGGCCGACACGCACCCCACCACCGCCGATGCGGACCATCGCGGGAACCGGACCTCCGCGACCGCCGAGGACGACGCCCCCGAGGAGCTGGTCGCCATGCTCGACGCCCTGAGCCGCGGCGAACTGACCGTTGACGACGTGGACCTGAGCCTGGTCCGGAACGACGGGATGGAACGATGACACCGAACACCGAAACCGTCCGCCGCCTGGTACTCGAGCGCGTCCGCGGCGGGCAGCTCGACCCGGCGGTGGCCGCCCGGCTGCTCGCCCGCGCCGGCGGCGGCGCCGACCCGGCCGACGGCATGGAACTCGTCGGGTACACCCCCGTCTGGGAGCCGGCGGCCCCACGTCCGGCCGCGTACCCGGCTGTCACGGCCGGTGACGTCCTGCTCGTGGTGGACGGCGCCGACGCGCACCCGCCGGCCGGTGTCCGGGCCGTCCGGCTCGGCATCGACCTCGACGGGAACACGGCGTCGTGGACGGCGTACCTGCGCGAGGAGACCGCACGAGGCAGGCGGCCGCGCGGGCTGGTCTTCGACCTGTCGGCCGCCACCACTCGGTGCGTGCGCGCGGTCGAGCTGGTGCTTCCCGCACTGCGCGCCCTGATCTCCGACCGGGCGGAAGGCCCGGTGCCCGTTGTGTTCCTCACCGGCCGGTCCCGCCCGGAGACGGGCGCCGCCCTGGGCGCGCTGGCGCAGGTGGCGAGCGCCGAAGACCGCAGACTGCGGGCGGTCTGCGTCCAGGTCGACGACGTGCCGGCATGGGCCGAGGACGCCTTCCAGGTGGCTCTCGGTGAACTGTCCGCGGTCCGGCCGGGCCTGGCCCAGGTGCGGTACGGCGCGGACGGCCGGGAGATCCGGGTGCTCCGTCCCTCCCCGGCCCACCCCGGCCGGCCGTCCGCGTTCCGCGACGGCGGCCGGTATCTGATCACCGGCGGTGCCAGGGGCATCGGGCTGCGTCTGGCCGCGCTGCTGGCCCGGGAACATCGCGCCCGGCTGGTCCTCACCGGCCGCTCCGAACCCGACGCGGAGCAACTGGCCGAGTTCCGCCGTCTGGAGGAGGCAGGTGCCCAGGTCGTCCACGTCCGCGGGGACATCACCCGCCACCAGGACGCGCAGGCGGCCGTCGAGGCCGCCCGGCGCGAGTACGGCGGTCTGGACGGTGTGCTGCACTCCGCGGGGCTGAACGAGGACTCCTACCTGGTCAACAAGGACACCGCGTCGGCGCACCGGGTGCTGTCCGTGAAGGTCGACGGCGCGGACCACCTGGACCGGCTGACGTCCGATCTGGCGCTCGACTTCTTCGTCCTGTTCTCGTCGACGTCGGCCTACTTCGGCGCCCCGGGGCAGGCCGACTACGCCGCCGCCAACCGGGCGCTGGGCGAGCTGGCCGCCGCCCGGGCCCGGCGGGCCGCCGCGGGCTCCCGCCACGGCGCGTCGGTGGCGGTCGCCTGGCCGTTGTGGGCCGAGGGCGGCATGGCGATCCCGGCGGACAACCGGCGGGTCCTGGAGGAGACGCAGGGCATGCTTCCCATGCCCACCGAGGTGGGGCTGCGTGCCCTGTCCGACGCCGTCGTCGGCGGGGAACCCGAGACGCTGGTGGTCTACGGACGGGCCGACCGCGTCGGCGCCTGGGTGGCGGAGGTGTCCGCGGAGGAGGCCACCGGCGACGTGGTGCCCGAAACCGCGGCTTCGACCACCGCGAGCAGCGAGGACCTGGGCACCGCCGCGGAAGCGTACCTGCTGGACCTCGTCACCGAGACGGCGCGACTGCCCTCCGGACGGCTCCGCGCCGACCAGGAGTTCTCCACCTTCGGTGTCGACTCGATCCTCATCAAGAAGCTCACCGCCACCCTGGAGGACCGCTTCGGCGACCTTCCGGTCACTCTGCTGTTCGAGTACCGGACCGTGGCCGAGCTGGCGCGCTTCCTCGCCGACCGGCGACCGGACGCCCTCCGCTCGGTCCTGGGTCCGGACACCCCGCGGGCCGCCGGGCCGGCCGGGCCGTCGGCCGTCACCGGACCGGTCCCCGTGGACCGGGAGCGGCCTGCGCAGACGGCGCCCGCCGAACTCGGCGACGGTCTGCCCCACGACCAGGCGGTCGCCATCGTGGGCTTCGGCGGGCGGTATCCGGGCGGTGCCGACCCGACGGAGTTCTGGCAGTCGCTGGCCGCCGGCACCGACCTGATCCGTGAGGTCCCCCGGGACCGCTGGGACAACGACCGCCACCTCGCCGCCCAGCGGGGCACGCCCGGCGCGATCACCGGCAGGTGGGGCGGCTTCCTCGACGACGTGGCCCGCTTCGATTCGCTGTTCTTCGCCATCTCGCCCGGCGAGGCCGCCAGGCTCGACCCGAACGAGCGGATCTTCCTGGAGGTCGCCTGGGCCGGGCTGGAGCACGCCGGATACTCGCGGCGCAGGCTGCACGAGACGACCCGCGTCGGCGACACGCACTCCGTGGGCGTCTTCGTCGGTGTGACGGGCTCCCAGTACGGCCTCGTCGGCGCCGAGCAGTGGGGCCGCGGCAACAAGGTGTTCGCGCACTCCATGGACTACTCGATCGCCAACCGGCTCAGCTACGTCCTGGACGTGCACGGCCCCAGCATGGTCCTCGACACCGCCTGCTCCGGCTCGCTGACCGCGCTGCACCTGGCCTGCCGCAGTCTGCTGTCGGGCGAGACGAAGATGGCGATCGCCGGCGGCGTCAACGTCAACATCCACCCGATCAAGTACGCGACGCTGACCGACATGCGGCTGCTGGCCTCCGACGGCCGCTGCCGGGCGTTCGGCGAGGGCGGTGACGGTTTCGTGCCGGGCGAGGGCGCCGGGGCGCTCATCCTCAAGCGGCTGTCCGACGCCCTCGCCGACGGCGACCGTATCCACGCCGTGGTGCGCGGAACCGCCGTCAACCACGGGGGCCGCAGCAACGGCTACACCGTGCCGACTCCGCGCGCCCAGGGTGCGGTCGTCGCGGACGCCCTGCGGGCCGCCCGCGTCGACGCGCGCACCATCGGGTACGTCGAGGCGCACGGCACGGGGACGGCCCTGGGCGACCCGGTCGAGGTCGAGGGACTGAAGCGGGCGTTCGCCGAGTACACCGATGACACCGGCTTCTGCGCGATCGGCTCCGTGAAGTCCAACCTCGGCCATCTGGAGGCGGCGGCCGGGGTGTGCGGCATCACCAAGGTCGTGCTGCAGTTCGCGCACCGCACCCTGGTCCCGACACTGCACAGCGAGCCGGTCAACCCCAGGCTCGACCTGGAGACCACCCCGTTCCGGCCGCAGCGAACCACCGCTCCCTGGCCCGCTCCAGAAGGCGTGCCCCGCCGCGCCGCGGTGAGCTCCTTCGGCGCGGGCGGCGCCAACGGCCATGTGGTCCTGGAGGAATGGCCCACTCCGCAGGGCTCCGTGGACGACGGCCGCCCGTACGCCGTGGGCCTTTCGGCGCGCACTCCCGAGCAGCTGCGGCAGCGGGTCGAGCAGCTCGTCGACGACCTCGTCCGCGACCCGGACCGCGCACTGCGCGACATCGCCTTCACCCTGCTGGCCGGCCGCGACGCGTGGGATCACCGGCTGGCGGTCGTCGTCTCGTCGGCCGGCGAACTGCTCGCCCGCCTGCGTGGCCACCTGGACGGCGAGGTGTCGTCGGCCGTGCGCACCGGTCGCGCCGATCGTGGCGAAGTACCCGCTGACGTAAGGCCCTCGACGACGGAAGGGCGTTGGGAACAGCTCGCCGACGCCTGGGTGGCCGGGTCTCCCGTCGACTGGCGGGCGGCGTTCGAGGACGGTCCTCGTCCGACACCCGTGCCGCTGCCGTCGTACCCGTTCGGCGGCAAGCGGTACTGGGTGGATCTGGTCGAGGAAGCGGCCGCTGCCCCGGGTACCGGGCTCGCGGTGCTCCGCGGCACCGACGCCGTCATCGCCGACCACACGGTGCTGGGCCGGCCCGTGGTCGCCGGGGTCGTCCAGTTGGGGCTGGCACGGCAGGCGGCCGGACTCACCGACGGCGCCGTGGTGTTCCAGGACGTCCGCTGGCGGGTGCCGCTGGAGGTCGAGGACGACACGCTGGACGTGGCCGTCCGCTTCACCGGGGACGGCACGTCCTTCGACCTGTGCGGCACCGCGACCGGCACGGTGCACTCCAGCGGCCGGCTCGCCACCGGCGACGGAGCGGACCTCGGCCGCCTCGACGTGGCCGCGGCCCGCGCCCGGTGCACCCGGCGCATCGACGCCGCCGAGGTGTACGGCAGGGCGGAGGCCGCGGGGCTGCGGTACGGGCCGCTGTTCCGGGGGCTGGTCGCACTCCACCGAGGTGACGGCGAGGCCCTGGCGGAGCTGTCCGGGCCCGGGGCGGATGCCCCGGTGTGGGCGGCCGAGGCCGCGATGACGGACAGCGCTCTGCACGCCATACAGGGGGTGTTGCCCGAGAACGACGGCCGCGCCGCGCTGCCCGCGTCGGCCTCCCGGATCAGCTTTGGCGCGTCGCCTCTTCAGGCGCGCTACGCCCACGTCACGCTGGTGGCCAGGGACGCCGAGCGGGGCACCGCGCGGGCGGACATCGCCCTGGCCACCGCCGACGGCACCGTGCTGGCCCGGTTCGAAGGGCTGCGCATCGCCCGCCCCGCCGCACGGTCCGAGGCGTCCGCGCCGGAGGGAACCACTGCGGAGGACAACGTTCCGCTGTACCGTCCGGTGTGGCGTCCGTCGGCGGCGAACCAACCGGCCCCGGCCGGCGACAGCGGTCCGGTCCTCGTCCTGGGCACCACCCGCGACCACGGCCTGGGCGGCGCGCTGACCGCTCGCCACCGGGCGGCCGGGCACCCGGTCCGGCACGTGCTGCTGGAAGACGTCGCCCTCTCGGCGGAGGCCTTCGGCCGGGTGCTGGAAGAGGCCGGTGACCCGGGGACCGTCTGGTTCCTGGGCGGCGTCGAGGAACGGCTGTACTCGGCCGACGACCTGGGTCAGCTGACCGAGGCGCTGGACCGCGGCCCGGTGGCCCTGTTCCATCTGCTCAAGGCCCTGGACGCGCGGCGCGCGCGGACCGGCGTACGCGTGCACGTGGTGACGTCAGGCGTGCAGGCGACCGACGAGGCCCTGCCGGCCCGCAACCCGTTCTCCGGAGGGGTGCCCGGACTCGTCGCCGCGGCGTCGCGCGAGCTCGGTTTCCTCTCCCTGAGTTGTGTCGACGTCGCTCGCGAGGACCTGCTGCGATGCGCCCGGCTGGACGACTGGGCCGCGCTGACCGGGCAGTTGACCGCCGAGCCCGCCGCCCGTCCGGCCCACTCGGTCGCCCTGTGCGGCGGGGTGCGGTACGCCCAGGAGCTGGAGCGCGTCGACGTGTCCGGCGGCGAGGACGTACTGCCCCTGCGGGAAGGCGGCCGCTATCTGGTCACCGGCGGCGCCGGCGGTCTGGGCACGGTCGTCGCCGAGCACCTGGCCACGGCGTACGGCGCCCGGGTCCTGCTCACCGGCCGCAGGCCGCAGGAGGAGCTGCCCGAGCGCGCCCGGGTCCTGCTGTCGGCTGTGCCCGACCGGGTGGCGTACGCGGCCGCGGACGTCACCGACGAGGCCGCACTGCGCCGGGCGGTGACGCGGATGCGCGAGACGTGGGGCGGTGTGGACGGCGTCGTGCACTCGGCGTTCGTACTGAAGGACCGCACTTTGTCGCGGATGGACGAGGAGACGCTGCGCTCGTCGTTCGGTCCGAAGGCGTACGGCACGGTCGTGCTCCAGCGGGTGCTGGCCGACGAACCGCTCGACTTCTTCGCCGTGTTCTCGTCCGCCATCTCGCACAACGGCAACGCGGGACAGGCCAACTACGCGGCGGCGTCCACGCTCCAGGACGCGTACGGCCGTTTCCTGGCCGCCCGGCTGCACCGGCCGGTGCGCATCTTCAACTGGGGGCTGTGGGGCGAGAGCGGTTCGGTCGCCACCGACGACTACCGGGCCCGGGTGACCTCCCGGCTCGGTGTCGAGCCCATCAGCGACTCGGCCGGTCTCGGCGCCTTCCGGCGGGTGCTCGCCGGGCCCGCCGTGCAGGTGGCACCGGTGCGGCTCGCCGGGTCCGGGGACGAGACGGCCGGGCGTTCACCGGCCGTCTCGTCCGCCTCGTCCGCCTCGTCCGCAGCCGTGCGCGTGGCCGAGGCCGCGGCACGCAGGCGGACCGCCGACGACGCACGACTGACCGGGGCGGACTTCTTCGCATCCCTCGAGCCGTACGCGCGAGTGCTCTTGCGCGACGCCTTCCTCGGCCACGGCGCGTGGCCCGAGCCCGGCACGACCGTGACCCGCGACGAACTCGTCCGCCGTCTGGCGGTCGTGCCCGTCCAGGAGCGGCTGCTGGACGCCGCGCTGTACGCGCTGACCCGGGGCGGACACCTCACGGCCAACCCGGACGGCACGCTCACCGTTCCCGCCACCGAGCCGGAGGTTCCGGACCCGGCGGCCGCCGCGGCCCTGCGCGACCGTCTCGTGTCCGCCTATCCGCACGCCACCGCGCTGGCCGACCTGCTGCGCGAGTGCACCGAGGTGCTGCCCGAGGTGCTGTGCGGCCGGCGCAGCGGTCTGTCGGTACTCTTCCCCGGCGGCAGCGAGCACAAGCTGGCGCCGCTCTACCACGACGACCCACGTTCGGAACACTTCAACGCGGTGTGCGCGGCTGCCGTCGCCGGCTATGCGGAGCACCGGTTCGGCGAGGGTGACGAACGGCTGCGGCTGCTGGAGATCGGCGCGGGCACCGGCGGCACCAGCCGTCCCGTCCTCGACGCGCTCCAGCCCTTCGGTGACCGCTTCGACTACGCGTTCACCGACCTGTCCCCCGGGCTGGTCCGCAAGGCGCGCGAACGGTTCTCCGAGCCGTACCCGCAGGCCCGGTTCTCGGTCCTCGACGTCGCCCGGGAGCCGGCGTCCCAGGGCTTCGAGGAGGGTGCGTACGACGTCGTCCTGGCGGCGAACGTGCTGCACGCCACCTCCGACGTACGGCACAACGTGCGTGCCGCGGCCCGGCTGCTGCGGCCGGGCGGGCTGCTGGTGGTCAACGAGGGCACGCGGGTACTGGACGCCGTGACCATGATCTTCGGCCTGACCGAGGGCTGGTGGGCGTACGACGACGGTGAGCTGCGGCAGCCCCACTCGCCGCTGCTCACCCCGGGCGCCTGGCGGTCGGTGCTGCTGGACTCCGGGCTGCGCGGGGTGCGGACCGTGGGCGCGGCCGGGCCGGACGACACAGCGGCGGGCCAGCACGTGCTGCTGGCCGAGCGCGACGCCTGGCCGGTGCCCGAGCAGCGGGCCCCGGAACCGGCGGGTACGGCAACCGACGAACCGGCGCCTTCGCAGCGGGTGCCCGCACCTCCGGTTCCCGAGGCGCCGGTGCCCGACCTGACCCAGGCCGCCACGGCCTATCTCCGGCGGGTCTTCGCCGACGTACTGAAGGTGGACGAGGCGGAGCTGGATCCCGCGGCGCCCCTGTCCTCGTACGGCACCGACTCCCTCGTCGGCATGGAGGTCGCCGACCGGATCGAGGCCGATCTGGGGACCGCGCCGCGCACGATTCCCTACGAGTCGATGTCCCTGGACGGGGTCGCGACGGCACTGCTGGAGGCTGCCGCGGAGCCGTTCGCCCGGTTCACCGGGGCGGGGGCGACGGAGCCCGCCGCCGAGCCTGCGGCGTCCGGCACCGACACCGACACCGAACTGACCGAGGTGGCCACGGCCTATCTGCGGCGGATCTTCGCCGATGTGCTGGGGCTCGACGAGGCGGAGCTTGACGCGGCCGCGCCGCTGTCCTCCTACGGCACCGACTCCCTCGTCAGCATGGAGGTCGTCGACCGGATCGAGGCCGACCTCGGCCCTGTCCCGCGCACGATTCCCTACGAGTCGACGTCCCTGAGCGGTGTGGTCGAGGCGTTGCTGAACGATCCGGCGCAGCCGCTGGTCCGCCTGGTCGACACCAGCACGCCGACGGTTCCCACCCGGCGCCGCAGGCGGCCCGAGCCGACCGAGGCACGGCCCGAGGCGGCCGTGAGCGACGCCTCGGAAGAGGCTGCCGCGACCGCCCCGGCACCGGGCACGGTGGCCACTCCGGTCGCCGCGCGAGTACCCGCCGAGACGGCCACTCCGGTCACCACGCACGTTCCCGTCGCCGGCCCGGCAGAGGCCCGGGCGACGCCGCCGCCGGCCGTGGAGGAGCCCCTCGCGATCGTCGGCGTCTCCGGCCGCTACCCCGGCGGCGACACCCTCGACGGCCTCTGGGACCACCTGCGCGCGGGCCGTCGGGCCGTCACGGAGGTGCCCGGCGACCGCTGGGACCCGGCGGGCGCGGACCGCGCCGGCCGCTGGGGCGCGTTCCTCGACGACGTGGAGGCCTTCGACCCGCTGGTGTTCCGGATGTCGCCGCGGGACGCCGAGCGCAGCGACCCGCAGGAGCGGCTGTTCCTGGAGGCGGTGTGGACGGCGCTGGAGGACGCGGGGACGACGCGCGCCGGGCTGGAGCGCTCGGCGCGGGCCACGGCCGGCACCGGTGTCGGCGTGTTCGCCGGTCTGATGCACAGTCCCTATCAGGTGCTGGCCGCCGAGTTGCGCGGCGCGGGATCCGACGCGCACGCCCATTCCGCGCACTGGTCCGTGGCCAACCGCGCCTCGCACGTCTTCGGCTTCACCGGGCCGAGCCTCGCCGTGGACACGGCGTGCTCGTCCGCGCTGACGGCACTGCACCTGGCGGGCGAGGCCGTGCGGCGCGGCGACTGCGGCGCGGCAGTGGTGGGCGGGGTCAACCTGATCCTGGACCCGTCCCACCACACCGCGCTGGCCGGCATGAAGATGCTCTCGCCGGACGGCCGCAGCCGCTCCTTCGGCCGGGACGCCGACGGCATGGTGCCCGGAGAAGGCGTCGGCGCCGTCGTCCTCAAGCCGCTGTCGGCGGCGCTGCGCGACGGTGACCGCGTCCACGGGCTGGTGCTCGGCACCGCCGTCAACGCGAACGGGGCGACCGACAGCATGGTCACCCCGAGCGCCGACGCGCAGGAGGAACTGCTCCGCCGGGCCCTCGCCCGCGCCGGCGTGCGCCCTGACGGGGTGCAGTACGTCGAGGCCCAGGCGACGGGCTCCCCGCTGGCCGACCCGGTGGAGGCCGCGGCGCTGGCCCGGGTGTTCGGCGGGCGTGGCACGGCGGTCGGCTCCGTCAAGCCTTCGCTGGGGCACCTGGAAGCGGCCTCCGGCATGGCCCAGTTGGCCAAGGTGCTGCTGCAGATGCGGCACGGCGAGCTGGCCGCCACGCTGGACTGCCCGCAGCCGGTCGAGGAGTTCGACGGCCGGACACTGCGCCTGGTGCGCGAGCGGGAGCCATGGCCGGGCCGTGTGCCCCCGGCCGAGCGCGTGGCCGCGATCAGTTCCTTCGGCGCGGGCGGTGCCAACGCCCATGTGGTGGTGGCCGGACCGCCCACCCCGGCACGGACGGCGGATCCGCGGGACAGGCCGCGGCTGGTGCTGCTGTCGGCCCGGCGGGAGGACCAACTGCGCACCCACGTCGAGCGGTTGCGTGATCATCTGACGGCGCTCGGCACCGCTGCGCCCGCGCTCGCGGACATCGCGCGGACGCTCGCCGCGGGCCGTGAACCCCTCGGCCGGCGGCTGGCCGTCGTCGCACGTGGCGTGCCTGAACTGCTGACCCTGCTGGACGGCCACCTCGCGGGCGAGCGGCCGGAGCGGGTCAGCACCGGTCATGCCCCCGCCGACGCGGACACCGAGTATGCCGTCCCCGTCCCCGTCCCCGTCCCCGCCGACGCCGACGCCGATGCCGGCGACGGCACCACGGCGCTCGTCGCGGCGGGCGCGGCCTGGGTCACGGGCGCCCGGCTGACCGGCGCGGACGGGGCGCTCGGCCACACCGACGGACGGATCGTGTCGCTGCCGGGCTACCCGTTCGCGCGGACGGTGCACCGCCTGCCCGCCGAGCCGGGTTCCGCCACGGCCGCCCGGACGCCCGACGCGGACCGCGCAAAAACGCCTCACCGCACCCCCGCGCCCGCCTCTTTCCCATCCCGGGCACCACAGTCCCGGCAGCCCTCGGACCTGGAGGAGAACGACGTGTCAGAGACCAACGGCCACCTTGCGCCGGAGGCCGTCGAGCGCATACGTACGACCGTGGTGGACGCGGTGGCGGCGGTGCTGGGGGTACGGCCGGAGGACATCGGCCTGGACGAGCACCTCAGCGACTTCGGCTTCGACTCCGTCACGGTCGTCGACCTGGCCGACCGGGTCAACGCCGAGCTGGGCACCGCCCTGAACCCGGCCGACCTGTACGGGTTCCGCAACGTCGGGGCGCTGGTCCAGGAGCTGGCCCGGCAGACCGCCGGAGCGACGGCACCGGCCCCCGCACGGGACGAACCCGCCCCCGTACGGGACGAACCCGCCCCCGTACGGCAGGAGCCCGTACTCCCCACGGCCGTGGCGGAGGAGGCCCCGGTCGGACACGCGGACGAGCCCGTCGCCGTCGTCGGCATGGCCGGATCCTTCCCCGGCTCCCCCGACCTCCCGGCGTACTGGTCCCATCTGCTGGCCGGACGGGACCTCGTCACGGAGATCCCCGCCGAGCGCTTCGACTGGCACGACATCTACGGCGACCCGAGCACCGACCCGGAGAAGGTGCCCTCCCGCTGGGGCGGCTTCCTCACCGACGCCGACCTGTTCGACCCCGGCTTCTTCCGCATCTCGCCGCGCGAGGCCAAGCTGATGGACCCGCAGCACCGGCTCTTCCTGGAGACGGTGTGGCGGACCGTCGAGGACGCCGGGCACGACCCCGCGTCCCTGGCCGGTACCGACACCGGCGTCTTCGTCGGCTGCGGTTCCACCGAGTACGCGACGCTGCTGCTCCAGTCCGGCGTCGAGATCGACGGCCAGCTGGCCACCGGCAACGCGCACAGCGTCCTGGCCAACCGGGTCTCCTTCCTGCTGGACCTGCGCGGTCCGAGCGAGCCGGTGGACACGGCCTGCTCCTCCAGTCTGGTCGCCGTGCACCGCGCGGTGCGGGCCATCCAGGACGGCGAGTGCTCGGCGGCGATCGCCGGCGGCGTCAATCTCACCCTGACCCCCACCGGTTACCTGGCGTTCGGCAAGTCCGGGATGCTCGCCGCGGACGGCCGCTGCAAGACGTTCGACCACCGCGCCGACGGCTATGTGCGCGGTGAGGGGGTGGGCGCGGTCCTGCTGAAGCCCCTGTCGGCGGCCCTGCGTGACGGCGACACGGTGTACGCGCTCGTGCGCGGTACGGCGGTGAACCACGGCGGCCGGGCCGCCTCGCTGACCGCGCCGAACTCCGGATCGCAGGCGGCCGTGATCACGGCGGCCCACCGGCGCGGCGGCACCGACGCCTCTCTCGTCGGCTACGTCGAGGCGCACGGCACCGGGACCGCCCTGGGCGACCCGGTCGAACTGAACGGCCTGACCCAGGCGTTCCGCGAGCTGGGAGTGGGCCCCGACCGGGGCCGGTTCATCGGGCTCGGCAGCGTCAAGACCAACGTCGGCCACCTGGAGACCGCGGCGGGGATCGCCGGTCTGATCAAGATCGTGCTGGCGATGCGCCATCGCATGCTCCCGCCGACCCTGCACGTCGAGCGGCCCAATCCGCTGCTGGACCTGGCGGGCAGCCCGTTCCACCTGGTCGATTCGGCCCGTCCCTGGGACCGGCCGCGCACCGCCTCGGGGGCCGAGGCGCCGCGCCTCGCCGGGGTCAGCTCCTTCGGCTTCGGCGGGGTCAACGCCCACGTGGTCGTCGAGGAGTTCGTCGACCCGCGTCCGGCCGAGGTCCACGACGGCACCCCCGAGCTGTTCGTCCTGAGCGCCCGCACCGACGACCGGCTCAAGGCATACGCGGCACTGCTCGCCGACCACGTGGCACGGGCGGCGGCCCGTGGCGGCGACGCCGTCGATCTGCGGAGTCTGGCCCGCACGCTCCAGCGCGGGCGGCCCACGCTGGAGCGCCGTCTGGCCGTGGTCACCGACTCGGCCGCCCGGCTGGCGGACGCGCTGCGGGCCTTCGCCACCGGGGAGAAGAACGACCTCGCCGTCGAGTCCACCCCGGCCGCCCCCGACCGGACCGCCGCCGGCCTGCTCGACGACGACGACCGGGCACGTGTGCTGGAGCTGGCCCGGTCCGGTGACCTCGGCAAGGCCGCGGCGCTGTGGGTGCGCGGCACGGACATCGACTGGTCGGCGCTGCACACCGGTGCCCCGTGGCGCCGGGTGACCGGACTGCCCACGTACCCGTTCGCCCGCGAGCGCCACTGGCTGCCTCCGGTTCCGACCCTCGCGCCGACCGCTCCCGCCCCGGCCGCGGCGCCGGCGAACCCCGCGCCCAGCCCCACGACGCCGCCCGCGCCACTTCCGAGGCCACTTCCGGCGCCCCTTCCGGCGGCGGTTCCGGCGGCGGTTCCGGCGGCCCCGGCCGCGGCAGGCCCGGTCTCCCCCGCCGCACCACCGCTCCCCGTGGCTTCCCCCGTCAGCGGTGCCGCGCCGTCGGCCGACGGCACCGTCCCGACGACCGCCGTCACCGGCCCCGGGCCCAAAGCCCCGTCCGTCCCGGTCCAGCCCACCGCCACGACCGCGGCCGACTCGACCGGCGCGTCGGCGGCGGGCCCGGCCTCCGGTCCCTCCGAGGAACTGGCCGCACAGGTGCGGTCCCTCCTGGCCGAGGGCATCGGGCTGCCGCCCGAGTCCGTGGACGCCGGCCGCGACCTGACGGCGTACGGCGTCGACTCGATCTCCGCTCTGCGGATCATGCAGCGCATCCAGGCGGCGTTCGGCGACCACATCCCGATGGCGGCGATCTTCGAGTGCACGACCTTGAACAGCCTGGTCCAGCACCTGGTCGACGAGTACGGCGTCTCGCCGCGCGGCACAGCGGCCGGTGACACCGAAGCAGCCACCCCGCGCACGTCGGAGGCGCCCGTCGAGCCGGACGCCGCCGCCCCGGAGGCAGCCGTCGTCCCTTTCGGCGATGACGGCCCCGGTACCCCGCTGTACGGCCTGCCCGGAGCCACCGGCGAACTGACCTGGCTGCTGCACCTGCGCGCCTGGTTCGGCGCCGAAGGCCAAGTCCGCGGCGTGGAGTTCACCTCCCCGGCGCCGCACGGCACGAACAACGGCCACGGTCTGACCGAGCTCGCCGAGACGTGCGCCGGCGCGATCCTGGCCGACCGTCCCGAAGGCCCGTACCGGCTGGCCGGGCACTCGGTCGCCGCGCGTCTGGCGGCGGAGACGGCCCGGATCCTGACCGACGCCGGTCACGAGGTCGCGCAGCTGATCCTCCTGGACGCGCCCGGACCCGACGCCACGCTCGCGGAGGACCCCGCGACGGACGTCCGGGCCGTGGCCGAGCACTTCGCCGCCGTGTGGTCCGGCAATCCGCTGACGACGACCGGCACCGGCCCGGACCGTGCGTCCGCCCTGCGGTCGGCCGCGGAATCCCTCTCCGCGCTACCCGGAGTTCCCCTGCGCGGCACGGAACTCACCGAGCGCCTGGCCTTCGCCGCCGACTGGCGCGGGGTGCTGCGCCGGGCGGCCGGCGACACCGCGGTCCGCCCGCTGGCCCTGGCCGGCCGGACCGCCGTCCTGGCCACGCCCGACGCCAGGTCCTGGGACCGGGCGCTCGTGCCGCCGCCGGCGCTGCTGGAACCGGTGACGGTGCCCGGCGGGGCGGTGTCCCGCGAGGGTGCGGCCCTGCTGGCCACGCGCACCGCCGAGCCGGCGCCCGCGGCGCGGACACCGCTGCGGATCACCGACCGCGAGGTCCGCACCGTGCCCGCGGATGACCGCCACTTCCTGGTGCCGATCAACCGCAGCGGCGGCAAGACGCCGTCGTTCTGGGTGCACCACCTGTTCGGAGATGTCAGCTACTGCATCTACCTGTCCCGGTATCTCGGCATGGAGCACCCGCTGTACGGCTTGGAGCAGCTCGACTCCGACCTCCGGTTCACCGAGTTCCCGTCGATCGAGGCGATGGCGGCCCGCTATGTGGCGGAGATCCGCGAGGAGCACCCCGAGGGGCCGTATGTGCTCGGCGGCGCCTCTTTCGGCGGCATCCTCGCCTTCGAGATGGCGCGTCAGCTGGTCGAGGCGGGCCAGGAGGTGTCGCGCCTGTACCTGGTGGACGCGCTGCTGCCGGGCACCGGTGCCTGGAACGGCGTCGACAACACGGTGATCACCGAGGAGAACCAGGACGCGGTGACGCTGATGCTGATCGGCAACTCCGCGTCCCAGCTGTGGAAGGCCGATCCGACGCTGACCATCGACGAACTGATCGGCATGTCCAGCGACGAGGCCATCGACCACATCACCCGGCACGTCGTGGAGGGCTCCCCGGCGCAGCTGGCGGCGGACGAGGTGCACCGGCTGGTCCGCACCCGCTTCGCCCTGCTCGACCTCAACGGCAAGCTGCTGCTCGACTACGAGGCCCGGCCGTTCGCCCGCCCGGTGCGCACGACGGTCTTCCACGCCACGAAGGGTTTCTCCGCCGCGGAGAATCCGTACGGCATGCCCGCCATCGGGCGGGACGACTCCGACACCACCAACGGTCTCGGCTCGCTCGCCGGGGACGACGTGAGCATCCACGACCTGGACGCGGACCACTTCACGATCGTCCTGGAGGACAACCTGCGCGCCATCGCCGAGGTCGTGACCCGCACCCTGCCCGCACTCGCTCCGAACGGACCGCGCTCATGACCGACTTCAGCGTCTACTTCTTCTCCTCCAACGACCGCAACGGCTTCGGGGACCGGTACCGGTTCGTCCTCGACGTCGCCCGCGCCATCGACGACAAGGGCTTCAAGGCCATCTGGACCCCGGAGCGCCACTTCCAGGAGTTCGGCGGCAGCTTCCCCAACCCGTCCGTCCTCAGCGCGGCCCTGGCGGCCACGACGAAGAACCTGCACCTGCGGGCCGGCAGCGTCGTGCTTCCGCACCATCACCCGGTGCGGGTCGCCGAGGAGTGGGCCCTGGTAGACCAGCTCTCCGGCGGACGCGTCGGCATCTGCCTCGCCACGGGCTGGCACAAGGGCGACTTCGTCTTCCACCCCGACCTGTACGAGACGCGGCGGGAGTACACCTTCGGGCACATCGAGACGCTGCGCGCCCTGTGGCGCGGCGAGCAGGTGGCGTTCCCGGGCCCGGACGGACAGCCCCTGAACGTGCGCACCTACCCGCGCCCGCACCAGCCGGAGCTGCCTCTGTGGCTGGTGCACACCTCCAACCCGCAGACGTGGCTCCAGGCGGGCCGCGCCGGGCTCAACGTCCTGACGCTGCTGGACAGCTGGGAGCGCTTGGAGGAGAACATCTCCGCCTACCGCAGGGCGCGGGCCGAGGCCGGGCTCGACCCGGCGTCCGGCATCGTCACCGTGGGACTGCACACGTTCGTCGGCGACGACGAGGCGGAGGTGAAGCGGATCGTGCACGAACCGGTCCGGAACTACCTGTCCTCCTTCGTCGCCCAGAAGCGCAACGACGCCGCCGTCGACGGAGCGTCGTCGGCCATGAGCGACGCCGAGCACAAGGCCCTCGTCGACATCGCGGCGGAGGACTTCTACCAGCGCCGCTCGCTGCTCGGTACGCCCGACAAGTGCGCGAAGGTGGTGCGGCGGCTCAGCGACATCGGCGTCGGCGAGATCGCGTGCCTGGTCGACTTCGGCGTCCCGTTCGAGACGGTCCTGGGCATGCTGCCCAGCCTCGACGGGCTGCGGGCCCGCTTCGCGTCCCCCGCGCCCCCCGCCGCCGCGGCCCCGGACGACGCCCTGTCCTGGTACTACGCCCGGAACTGACACCCCGCAGTCCGGTGCCGGCGGCGGGCCGACCCGCCGCCGGCACCGTCCTCCTCCCCTGGAGTGCCACCATGACCACGGCCCTGTCCGACCTCGACCGCTGGGTCCTGCGCCCCGCTCCACGCACGGCCCCCCTTCTCCGGCTCCTCTGCGTGCCGTACGCCGGCGGGGGCACCGCCGCCTTCCAGGGGTGGAGCGACCTGCTGCCGGACACCGTCGAACCCTGGTTCCTCCGGCTGCCCGGACGCGAGGCCCGCTTCCGCGAGGATCCGCACACCGACGTGTCGGTCCTCGTCAAGGAGGCGGCGGCCGTCCTCGGCCCGGCCCTGGACGGCCCGTACGCCCTCTTCGGCCACAGCCTCGGCGCGCTGATCGCCTACGAACTCGCCCGCGAACTGCGCCGCTCCCACGGCAGGGGACCCGTCCACCTGGCGGTCTCCGCCCGCTCGGCTCCCCACCTCCCGCTCCGGCACGCCGTGGTCCACCGGCTGCCCGACGACCTGCTCCTGGAGGCACTGGACCGGCGCTTCAACGCCATCCCGCCGGCCATCCGCGACGATCCCCAAATGCGCGCGCTCTACCTGCCGGTGCTCCGCGCGGACGTCACGCTGCTGGAGACGTACGTCCACACCCCCGCACCGCCGCTGCCCTGCCCCGTCACGGCCTACGGAGGCCAGGACGACCCGGAGTTCGACTCCGGCGAGCTGGACGGCTGGAAGCAGCACACCGCGTCGGCGTTCCGCCTGCGGACCTTCCCGGGCGGTCACTTCTTCCTGAACCCCAGCCGTGCCGAACTCGTCGCGGACGTCACCGGGGACCTCTACGCCGCGACGATCCCCTGATCCGGCACCGGAGCCGGCCCGGCGCGGGTGCTCAGTCCTCCCTCGGCTGTGGCGCCGGAATGAGCGAGGCGGCCACCGCCTTGTTCACCGCGTCCAGCCGGGACACCGCGCCGAGTTTGCGGAAGACGTTGCGCAGGTGGCGCTTGACGGTCCCTTCGGCGATGTTCAGCCGCCGGGCGATCTGGGAGTTGCTGAGCGCCTCGGCGGTGAGGGCGAGCACTTCGCGCTCGCGTTCCGAGAGGAGGTCGCCCGGTGCCTGCCCGACCCGGTCGAGGCCCTGTTGGGAGACGGAAAGGATGACGTGGCCCGCTCCGCGGTCCACGACGACGCTGTGGATGGCCGAGATCAGTTCGTGCCGCGTCGACCCTTTGACGAGATAGGCGCTGGCGCCCAGGGCGAGCAGTTCCCGGGCCAGCACCACGTCGTCGTGCATGGTCAGCACGACGACACGGGAACGAGGCGAGACCCGCCGCAGCTGCGGAAGCGTCTCCCGGATTCCCTGGCCGGGCATCTCGACGTCGAGGACGATGACGTCCGGGCGCAGCGCGGCCGCCTTCTCGCAGGCGTCCTTGCCGCTGTGGGCCTCTCCGACGACCTCGACGCCTCCGGCGGCGGTGAGGATCTCCGTGACGCCTTCCCGGAACAGCGTGTGATCGTCGGCTATCAGGATCCTGATCGGTCTACGCGGGCTCGCCACTGTTCTCCCCCTCCAGCGGTAAGAAGACCAAGATGCGTGCGCCGCAGCCGGGCTGCGACTCCACCGTCACGCTGCCGCCGAGCAGTTCGGCCCGCTCTCGCATGGAGAGCATGCCGCTGTGACCGCGCGGGACGGTGGCCACCGGGTCGAACCCGATGCCGTCGTCCTCGACGGCCGCGCGCACTTCTCCGGGTGCCACGTGTACCTCGACCGTGATCAGCGTGGCGCGGGCGTGGCGCACGGCGTTGCGCTGTGCCTCCCGGACGATCAGGAAGAGCTCTTCCGCCGCTCCGGGCGGCAGCCACGATTCGTCACCCGTCACGGAGACCCGCACTTGGGCGCCTTCGTCGCCCGTGCCGTCGAGGTCCTGGGTGAGGGCGGTGTGCAGCGAGGCGGTGTCGATCCGATGGCGCAGGCCCGTCATCACTTCGCGCAGGCTGCCGAGGGAGTCCCGCACCGTGGCTCGGGCGGCGTCGAGCTTCTGCCGGGCGAGTTCTGGCTGGTCGGGCTCGTACACCTCGTGCAGCTCGAACCAGTTGAGGGCGGTGCCCAACTGGCCGGCCACCTCGTCGTGCAGCTCCCGGGCGATGCGCCGGCGTTCGTCGTTGTGCGCGCTGCGGATCCGCTCCAGCAGGTAGCCGATGTGCGCCACGGACCGGGCGGTGTGCCTGGCGACGATCTGCCGGTGCAGCAGGGAGAAGAGGACGGCCGTCTCGGCCGCGGCGGGCCGGCTCGTCTCGGACTCGTCCGTCAGCACGACGACCACCGCGTCGAACAGTGCCGTCGCGGCGCGTCCGGACTCGACGGGATGGGTGCGGGGACCGCCGGGCCCCAGGGCGTCGCCCAGGTAGTCCGTGCCGTGCGGCAGATACGTTCCGCGGTGCAGTTCGGAGATGACATGGGCCAGGACGCGCCGTGCCTCCGCGACGTAGGGCTCCGCGTTCCGCTCTTCCCTGAGCAGGGAGGAGTCGGTGCTGTGCAGCGCCGCCTCGTACGCCGCCAGGATCTCGTCCATACGGCGCTCCAGCACGGCAGCGGCGGTGCTGCGCATGCCCCGTCGAGCTTCCACGTCGAAACACCCCCGCTGAGCAGGCGAACGTCCCCTCCGCTTTGCACCTGCGTCCGGTACTGGAGACTACATCGCTCACTTGAACGAGGCGCGTCAAGAACGCGTCAAGATCCCCTTCCGCCGTCCGATGGCCGCGTCCCGTGCCCCTAAAGACACATCGGGGGGTACCTCACTGGGAGCCAAGCCATTGCGCGCTGTTGATACCGGTCGACCAGTATTGATTGACTCGCAGCAATCAAGGACCGTTCCACCGTTCTTCGAGATCGTGACAGGGCTCTGCCTGCGGGGAGGCATCAGATCCATGAACGTGCTGATCGTCGAGGACGACGACGGAGTGGCCGAGGCGCTCCAGGAGACCCTGGGCGCCCACGGTTTCCGCACCCGTCGTGTCGCCACCGGGGCCGAGGCCCTGGACCACCTCGCGCACGTCGGCCTCGTCCTGCTCGACCTGGGGCTTCCGGACCTCGACGGCCACGAGGTCTGCCGCCGGATCCGCGAGGTGTCCTGCGTTCCGGTCATCGCGCTGAGTGGCCGGACCGAGGAGCTGGACCGGGTCATGGCACTCCACATGGGCGCGGACGATTTCGTCCCCAAACCCTTCGGCAGGCACGAGCTGGTGGCGCGGATCCGGTCTCTCCTGCGCCGGGCGGGAGGCTGCGCTCTGCACGGGGCGGGGCGCCCGGCCGCCGAGGGCGCGCCACCGCACCAGCCGGTGCCTCCCTCCCCGGTTCCCGCGCGGAACACCGCTCCGGCCACGGTCGCCGCCCCACCGGCGGAGCCGGGGCCGGTGCCCCCTCCCCTCCCCGCACCCGTCGCCGCCATGCGGTCGCAAACGGGTTCCGGAGAACCGGGCGGAGAACCGCCCCGGCCCGAGAAGGCACCGCTGCGGGCCGGCCCCGTCCAGCTGGATCCACGGACCCGCAAGGTCTTCGTGCACGGGGAGGAGATGCGCGTCACGCGCAAGGAGTTCGACCTCCTGACGATGCTCCTGGAGGAGCCCGGAACCGTGGTGGAACGCCAGCAGATCATGTCCCGGGTGTGGGACGAGAACTGGTTCGGATCCACCCGCACCCTCGACGTCCATGTGGGATCGCTGCGCACCAAGCTCGGCAACACACACTGGATCGAGACCGTTCGGGGGGTCGGCTACCGACTCGCGGTACCGACGGCCGCCCACGTCTGAGACGGGATCTACGACGATGACGACCATCCTGCCCGCTCCCGCGCCGGTTCCGGCACCGCCCCTGCCCCGAGAGGGCTCCACCACGGTGGCCGCGGTCGCCGCCCACCAGGTGCGTGGCCCTCTGTCGTCCGTGCGTCTGCGCCTGGAGCTCCTGCTGGACCGGCTCGCCGCGGCACCGGGCGCGGACGCCCGACGCGAAGTCCGCGGCGTGTTGCGGGAGGTGGGCCGTCTCTCGCAGGTGCTGGAGCAGGTCCTGGCATGGGGCACCGTCGAGCAGGAGAGCGACGTTCCCATGGAGACGGTGGACGCCCTCGGCGTCGCCGCGGCTCGCGTGGACGCCTGGGAGGTCCTCGCATCCGTCCGCGGTGTGCGGCTGGGCCTGGACGGCATCGCGGTCACCGGCAGCCAGGTCCGGGGCTCCCTGGAGCAGTGCCTCGACGTGTTCGTGGACAACGCCCTCCACGTCACCCCGGACGGCGGCTGTGTCACCGTCACCGTCCAGGAGTCCTCCGCCGAGGTACGGGTCGAAGTCCGTGACCAGGGTCCGGGCATGACGGAGGAGGAGATCTCCCATGCCTGCGAACCGTTCTGGCGGGGCAGTGCGGGACGCGGCAGGCAGGGCACCGGACTGGGCCTGACCATCGCCGGGGCGCTCCTCCGGGCCTCGGGCGGCCGCCTGGAACTGGGCCGCGCGCCCACGGGCGGTCTGCGGGCTGTCGCCGTCCTGCCGCGAGCGGAGTGACGTCGACGGCGTCCGTCCCGCGCCGCGGCAGGCGGCAGCGGGAAGCGGTGATCACATGCCGGCGTTCCGCGCGCGGCGATCGTCGCTCGCCCGCTCGGCCGTCACGTGCCCTGCGGAGTCCGAGGGGCGGACTCGGCGGCGGAACCGACGTCGCAAGGGCCGTTCGACGAGCACGTAGCTCAACCACCCGAGGAGCACCGTCCCCGCGGCCGTGACCGGGAGCAGGAGCAGGAAGCCCTTCATCCCCGGTTCGCCCCAGTCCCATCCGCCGAGGCGCAGCGCGGCCGCCATGACGAACATGTGCCACAGGAAGATTCCGTACGAGATCCGGCCCAGCCAGGTCATGCCCCGGGTCGACAGCAGCCGCTCCGGGCCGCTCCCG
This sequence comes from Streptomyces sp. NPDC058985, assembly GCF_042740985.1. Classification (NCBI taxonomy): domain Bacteria; kingdom Bacillati; phylum Actinomycetota; class Actinomycetes; order Kitasatosporales; family Streptomycetaceae; genus Streptomyces; species Streptomyces sp. NPDC058985. The sequence continues at coordinate 98,010 of NZ_JBHYJX010000026.1, forward strand.
GGTGCGAGCGCCAGAGGAAGCGCGAGGCCCACGGAGACCACCAGGTAGCCGAAGTGCTCGACCAGGGCGGTGCGCGGGCTCGGGGGCTCCATGTGACCGCCGGCCAGCGGTGTGGAGATCACCACGTACGCCGCGAGCGCCGCGGCCCAGCACAGCCAGGGGCGGCGGACGACGAACCGCACGAGGGCCGGGGGCCCGTCGGCCTGTCGCCTCACGTACACGGACACCGTCGCCAGAGCCATTCCCGCGGCGAAGAAGCCGATGTATCCGGGCAGCCACCACCACCGGGTCGGATCGACCGCGGTGTCCGCGCTCGACCAGATGCCGATCCACCACGCCACGTTCACCGCTTCCAGCAGGGCGCAGCCGGCCAGCGCAGGGCCGAGGCCCCGGCCACCCCCGAGCAGCCCGCGGAACAACGCGGCCAGCAGCGGCAGCACCAGGTAGAAGCTGATCTCCGTGGACAGGCTCCAGGTCTGGGAGAACGTGCTCCACGGCCACTCGGGCGTGTGCGGGAAATCGCCCGCCACGAACGTGTGCTGGAGGGCGAGGACACGCAGCAGGCGCGCCGGCTCCTCGGTCAGGCTCCGGTGGAAGAAGAGTACCGAGAGCAGGAGGAGCGCCCAGAACGCCGGATAGATGCGCAGGAACCGGTGCCAGTAGTAGGCCTTCAGGCCGGGGGCTTCGCGCCCCTCCAGCGCCGCGGCCGCGAAGGGCCGGAAGAGCAGGTAGCCCGAGATGACGAAGAAGATGTACACGGACACCCCGAAGCGGTTGACCAGGGTGGCGAGCAGTCCCTTGCCCTGCGGGTCGAAGGCCACCCCGGTCCATCCGGCGAGGTGGATGGTGACCACCATCACCGCGGCCAGGCCGCGCAGACCGTCCATGGCAGGCAGGTAGGCCCTCGGCGTGGCGCCGCCCCGCGGTGCGTTCTTCGCTGAACCGTACGTCAAGGATCGTCCCCTCCTCGTGACTCCGCCGCGCCCGGCAGGGGCGCGGCGGAGGGTCGTAGGGCCGTCGAGCGATGTGGACGCGCGGCTCAGACGTTCAGGTCGCGGCTCCTGAACCGGGCGAGGCCGGCGCCGAAGAGCACCGCGGGAGCCACCAGGAGAACCAGCATCCCCGGGTCGAAGCCCTCGCGGAGCGGGCTGCCGCCCAGGTAGTAGTGGAAGGCCGACAGGTACTTCAGCGGCTCGAGCGCCTCCGACTGGCCGGCCAGGGCGTTCACGACGAAGGCGAAGGCGCCGTAGCCCGCCGTCACCCCGAGGGTGAGGGTACGGCGGCCCGTGATCGCGCCGGTGGCGAACGCCACGGCCGCGAACGTGATCACCAGGAAGGCCAGTCCGACGACGGTGACGAGCAGGTTGCCGAACTCGACCTGCATGTCCAGCGCGGAGTTGAGCACCGCGAGTTCGAGCAGGACGATCAGCGAGAAGCCGGCGACCGCGACGCAGGTCGCGGCGAACCGCTGCACCAGCAGCCGCCCGCGCTCGACCGGCTGGGCGAGGTAGAGGTCGAGCAGCCCCGTCTCCTCCTCCCCGGCGACCGACTTCGAGCCGGTGATCGTGACGTACACCAGGAGCAGCAGCGGCACGATCATGCCGAGGATGGTGGCTCGCAGGAAGCCTGGCCCGGTCGCCAGGTCGTCGAAGGACAAGGCCTTCTGGAAGCCGCTGGGGTCCTCGGTGACCTTGTCGGGGTCGAAGCTCGAGGTGTACATCAGGGTGACCAGAGCCAGTCCGGCCGCCCAGAAGGCCAGGCCGCGGCGCTGGTCGCGCAGTGCCTTTCCGAAGACGGCGAGTGGTTCAGCGGACACCGTGCATCTCCTCCTCGGGCTCCTGCGCGTAGGCGTGCAGGAAGATCTCTTCCAGATCGGGCTCCTCGCACACCAGGCTGACCACGGTGTGCTGGGCAGCCGTCTTGACGAGCGCGTCGGCCGCGCCGTCGAGCGTGCAACTGAGCGTGTTGGCCCGGACGTCGACGTCGCGCACACCGGGCAGGACGGAGAAGCGACGCGGGTCCACGGGGTCGGCGAAGCGGATCTCCACCCGGCGCTGGGCCTGTTCGAGCAGGGTGTCGACGTCCGAGACGGAGATGAGCTTTCCGCCGCGGATGATGGCCACCCGGTCGCCGACGTGCTGGACCTCGGACAGGATGTGCGAGGACATCAGGACGGTCTGCCCGTTCTGCTTCGCCTCGCGGACCATGGCCAGGAACTCCTGCTGCACCAACGGATCCAGACCGGTCGTCGGCTCGTCGAGGATCAGCAGCTCGGGGTTGTGCATGAAGGCCTGGATGATGCCGACCTTCTGCTTGTTGCCCTTGGAAAGGTTGTGCACCGGACGCTTGAGGTCCACGTTCAGTCGCTCGGCGAGCGACAGGATCGTGGCCTTGTTCACTCCGCCGCGGACCTTGGCCAGGAACTCCAGGAGTTCCAGGCCGCTGCCGCGTCCCGCGAGCGGGAGTTCGCCCGGCAGGTATCCGACGCGCCGGCGCAGCTCGCCGCCGCCCTCTCGAGGGTTCATGCCGAAGAGTTCGATCCGGCCCGAGGTGGGTCGGATGAGATCGAGCAGCAGCCGGATGGTCGTGGTCTTGCCCGCACCGTTGGGGCCGAGATAACCGAACACTTCCCCCTGGTTGATGCTCAGTGACAGCCCGTCCAGGGCTTTGTGCTTCCCGTAGGACTTACTGAGTCCCTCGGCCAGCGCCACAGGGGTCATGCTGCATCCGCTCCTTCTTCTCTTGCTCCCAGCGACTCCAGACGAGGGGCATCTCGCGTTCCAGCCACTCGTAGAAGTCGTACATCTCCTGCAGGCGCCGACTGCGTACCGGCGGTTGGTCCGCCAGCAGTTCCAGCCCGCGCGCGGTGACCCGCTTGAACTCGCCGTATCGCGAGGCCTGGGTCTTGGCGTGCTCGATCCAGGCGTGAGGGTTGATGCGATACCGGTCGCCCCGCTCACCCGGTCTGCGGAAGCGCTCGACCAGCTCGCTGGGCACCAGATGCCGCAGCGCCGTACTGATCGAACCGACGCTGACGGAGAGTGCCGCGGCGATCTGTCCGAGCGTCTGCTCGGCCGGATCGCAGATGAGCAGCCAGCCGATGGCCCGGCCGGACATGCGGATCAGCCCCTGCTGCTCCAGTTGCAGAGCGACCGCCTCGACGAACTCCAGCTCCTCCGAAGTGACCGCGCTTACCGACATCGACCTTCACCTCCTTTGGCTTGTTCAGAATACACTGAACACACAGCACGTTCTAGTCGTCCTGCCCATGCTGCGTTTACGAAACCTTCCACAGGGTCGTGTGCGCTGTCGAAGCTAGGCCCTCGATTCCCCGGCCGGACCGCGCTGACCAGCCGCTACGCCGAAGGTGGTGGGGGCGCCGTACCCCTTTCGGGCCACCGGGCCCGCCGTCCGTTGCCCCGCTTCCGTGAGCCTCTCGACCATCGGTGCGACGGGAACCAACCTCCGCCCCGAACGGGAGAACCGCATGTCTTCTCGGCTCTTCACCTCGGAGTCCGTGACCGAGGGCCATCCGGACAAGATCGCCGACCGGATCAGCGACACCGTCCTCGACGCACTCCTGGCACAGGACCCCACGGCGCGCGTCGCGGTGGAAACCCTGATCACCACGGGCCAGGTGCACGTGGCCGGGGAGGTCACGACGAGCGCGTACGCCGACATCCCGACCCTGGTGCGGGACGCGGTGCTCGACATCGGCTACGACTCCTCCGCCAAGGGTTTCGACGGCGCCTCCTGCGGTGTCTCGATCTCGATCGGCGCCCAGTCGCCCGACATCGCGCAGGGCGTCGACACGGCGTACGAGGCACGCGTCGCGGAATCCGGCCCGCAGGCCCGGGAAGACGAGCTGAGCCGGCAGGGCGCGGGCGACCAGGGCCTGATGTTCGGCTACGCCACCGACGAGACTCCCGAGTTGATGCCCCTGCCCATCAGCCTCGCCCACCGGCTGTCCCGCCGTCTGACCGAGGTCCGCAAGAGCGGCGACGTGCCCTATCTGCGTCCCGACGGCAAGACGCAGGTCACCATCGAGTACCAGGGCACCAGACCCGTCCGCCTCGACACGGTCGTCGTCTCCTCGCAGCACGCGAGCGACATCGACCTCGGCTCCCTGCTGACACCGGACGTCCACGAGCAGGTCGTCGAGTACACACTCAAGGAACTCGCCGAGAACGGCGTCAACCTGGAGACGGACGGCTACCGGCTCCTGGTCAATCCGACCGGCCGCTTCGAGATCGGCGGACCCATGGGAGACGCGGGCCTGACCGGCCGGAAGATCATCATCGACACCTACGGCGGCATGGCCCGGCACGGCGGCGGCGCCTTCTCCGGCAAGGACCCTTCCAAGGTGGACCGCTCCGCGGCCTACGCCATGCGCTGGGTCGCCAAGAACGTCGTCGCCGCCGGGCTCGCCCGTCGCTGCGAGGTACAGGTCGCCTACGCCATCGGCAAGGCCGAGCCCGTCGGTCTGTTCGTCGAGACCTTCGGCACCGCGACCGTCGCCCAGCACCTGATCGAGCGTGCCATCACCGAGGTCTTCGATCTGCGTCCCGCCGCGATCGTCCGCGACCTCGACCTGCTCCGCCCGATCTACGCCCAGACCGCCGCCTACGGCCACTTCGGCCGTGAGCTGCCCGACTTCACCTGGGAGAGGACCGACCGCGTGGGGGCGCTGCGCACCGCGGCCGGGCTGTAGGACGTACCTCCCCGCACGTCCACCCCACCGCCGAAAGGACAGCCCATGAGTATCGTCGAGGAGAGGAACTCGGCGCATCCCCTGCACGCCTTCACCCCCGTACCGGTCCCCTCCGCCGTACCGGGTCAGCGCTCCGCGCCCGCCCCGGGGCCGGCCCGCGTACCCACGCTGCGGGAGCGCACCGCGGAACTGGCCGGGCTGCGGGAACGGATCCGTCACGGACCGGCCCCCGAGGCGACAGCGGCGCAGCACGCCAAGGGCAAGCTCACGGCGCACGAGCGTCTGCAACTCCTCTTCGACAAGGCGACGTTCACGGAGATCGAGCCATGGCGTCGGCACCGGGCGAGCGGCTTCGGTCTGGAGGCGAGGCGTCCGCACACCGACGGCGTGATCACCGGCTGGGGCCTGGTGGACGGGCGCAGGGTGTTCGCGTACGCCCACGACTTCCGTGTGTTCGGCGGCGCACTTGGCGAGGCACACGCTCAGAAGATCCACAAGGTCATGGACCTGGCCGAGGCCGCGGGCGCACCGCTGGTGGGGCTGTGCGACGGGGCCGGCGCGCGGATCCAGGAAGGCGTCACCGCCCTCGCCGGGTACGGTGGCATATTCCAGCGCAATGTCCGCAACTCCGGGGTGATTCCCCAGATCAGCGTCATCCTGGGGCCGTGCGCGGGGGGCGCCGCCTACTCGCCCGCCCTGACCGACTTCGTCTTCATGGTCCGGGGCACCTCCCAGATGTTCATCACCGGACCGGACGTGGTGCAGGCCGTGACAGGCGAGCAGATCACCCACGACGGGCTGGGAGGCGCCGAGGTGCACGCCGCCACCTCCGGTGTGGCCTCGTTCCTCCACGACGACGAGGAGAGCTGTCTCGCCGAGGTGCGCTACCTGCTGTCCCTCCTGCCGTCGAACAACCGGGAGCTCGCACCGCCGGCATCGACGGACGACCCCGCGGACCGTCGGTGCGAAGCACTGCTCGACCTCGTACCGGCCGACCCGAACCAGTCGTACGACATGCGCCGAGTGGTCGAGGAGATAGCCGACCACGGCGAGTACGTCGAGGTCCACGAGCGCTGGGCCACGAACGTGGTCTGCGCCCTGGCCCGGCTCGGCGGTGCCGTGGTCGGTGTCGTCGCCAACCAGCCCTCCAGCCTGGCCGGAGTGCTCGACATCCACTCGTCCGAGAAGGCCGCACGGTTCGTCCAGATGTGCGATGCCTTCAACATTCCGCTGGTGACCCTCGTGGACGTACCGGGGTTCCTGCCGGGCGTCGGCCAGGAACACGACGGTGTCATCCGGCACGGGGCCAAGCTCCTGTACGCATACTGCAACGCCACCGTGCCCCGGGTCTCCGTCGTCCTCCGCAAGGCGTACGGTGGCGCCTACATCGTGATGGACTCACGCTCCATCGGCGCCGACCTCGCCCTGGCCTGGCCGGCCAACGAGATCGCCGTCATGGGCGCCGAAGGCGCGGCCGGCGTGGTGTTCCGCCGTGAGATCGCCGCGTCCGACGACCCGGCCCGGACCCGCGCCGAACGGATCGCCGAGTACCGGCGGGAGCTGATGCACCCGTACTACGCGGCGGAGCGCGGCCTGGTCGACGACGTCATCGACCCTGCGGACACCCGCGCCCGGCTGGTCGACGCGCTCACGGCCCTCAGGGCCAAGCACGCTCCGCTCCCGAGCCGCAAACACGGAAACCAGCCGCAATGAGCGCCGCCATCCGAGTCCTGCACGGCAACCCCGGGCCGGAGGAACTCGCCGCCCTGACCGCGGTCCTGCTCTCCCTGGCGGCCCGGGACGAAGGTGCGCTGCGCACCGCGCTCCAGCGGCCGGGAGCCGGATGGGCGCTGCGCCAGGGGCCGCACCGCGCCGCGGGCGCCTGGCTCTCGGTGCCACGTCCGACGTGGCAGCCCCCGAACTGATCCGCCCCCACGCCGGCCCGACCTCGGGCATCCGACCTCTCAGGGAGAAACGCCGTGCGTATCGCCGTGACCGGCTCGATCGCGACCGACCATCTCATGGTCTTCCCGGGCCGCTTCACCGACCAGCTCATCTCAGGGCAGCTCGACCGTGTGTCCTTGTCCTTCCTCGCCGACCGGCTCGACATCCGGCGCGGCGGAGTGGGCGCCAACATCGCCTTCGGCCTCGGCCGGCTCGGGCTGCGCCCCGTACTGGTCGGCGCGGCGGGTGCCGATTTCGCCGAGTACGGCGACAGTCTGCGGGCGGCCGGCGTGGACACGTCGGCCGTGCGGATCAGCGAAACGCTGCACACGGCGCGCTTCGTGTGCACGACCGACGCCGACCAGAACCAGATCGCCACCTTCTACGCGGGCGCCATGACCGAGGCCCGCCGCATCGACCTCGGCACGGTCCGCCGCGCGGTCGGCGGCCTGGACCTCGTCCTGGTCGGCGCCGATGATCCCCGGGCCATGCTCAGACACACGAGCACCGCCCACGACCTCGACCTCGACGTGGCCGCCGACCCCTCGCAGCAGCTCGCCCGCCTCGACACCGAGCAGACCAGACGCCTGGTCGACGGGGCACGCTGGCTGTTCACCAACGAGTACGAGGCCGCCCTGCTCCAGGAGCGCACCGGCTGGAGCGAGGCCGAGGTACTGCGGCGGGTGGGCACCTGGATCCTCACCCGAGGAGCGGACGGGGTCACTCTGCTCTCCGGCCACGCCGCCCTGGTGGACGTCCCGGCGGTGCCGTCGGAAGCGGTCGCCGATCCGACCGGGGTGGGTGACGCCTTCCGGGCCGGCTTCCTCGCGGGCATCGCGGGCGAACTGCCGTACCGGCGAGCGGCCCAGCTGGGCTGCGTGTTCGCCACCGCGGTACTGGAAACGGTGGGCACCCAGGAGTACAAAATCGTGCCGTCCGACCTCCTCTCCCGCGTCGACCGCGTCTACGGCCGGGCAGCGGCCGGCGATCTCGAGCCCCTGTTGGTGAGCGCGTCATGAGCGGCGGGCAGAAGCAGCGGATCGACGCCCTCCGTGAGGCCCTCGCCACCCGTGTGGTGGTGGCCGACGGCGCGATGGGCACCATGCTGCAGGCGCAGAACCCCTCCATGGACGACTTCCAGCAGCTGGAGGGGTGCAACGAGGTCCTGAACCTGACCCGGCGGGACATCGTGCGTTCGGTGCACGAGGAGTACTTCGCCGCCGGCGTGGACTGCGTGGAGACGAACACCTTCGGCGCGAACCATTCCGCGCTGGGCGAGTACGACATCCCCGAGCGTGTGCACGAGCTGTCGGAGGCCGGGGCGCGGGTGGCCCGTGAGGTGGCCGACGCGTTCCAGGCCCGTGACGGCCGGCAGCGCTGGGTGCTGGGCTCGATGGGCCCCGGCACGAAGCTCCCCACCCTGGGCCATGCCCCGTACACGGTGCTGCGCGACGCCTACCAGCGCAACGCGGAGGGCCTGGTCGCGGGCGGCGCGGACGCCCTGCTGGTGGAGACCACGCAGGACCTCCTCCAGACCAAGTCCTCCGTGCTCGGCGCCCGGCGCGCCCTGGACGCCCTCGGCCTCGACCTGCCGGTGATCGTGTCGGTGACCGTGGAGACGACCGGCACCATGCTGCTCGGCTCGGAGATCGGCGCCGCGCTCACGGCGCTGGAGCCGCTGGGCATCGACATGATCGGCCTGAACTGTGCCACCGGCCCGGCGGAGATGAGCGAGCACCTGCGCTACCTCGCCCGGCACTCTCGCATCCCGCTGTCGTGCATGCCCAACGCCGGTCTGCCGGTCCTGGGCAAGGACGGGGCGCACTACCCGCTGACGGCGCCGGAGCTGGCGGACGCGCAGGAGACGTTCGTCCGCGAGTACGGCCTGTCCCTGATCGGCGGCTGCTGCGGCACCACACCGGAGCATCTGCGCCAGGTCGTCGAGCGGGTCCGCGACACCACGCCGGCCGCCCGCGATCCGCGTCCGGAGCCGGGTGCCGCCTCCCTCTACCAGACGGTCCCCTTCCGGCAGGACACGTCGTACCTGGCGATCGGTGAGCGGACCAACGCCAACGGCTCGAAGAAGTTCCGTGAGGCGATGCTGGAGGGCCGCTGGGACGACTGCGTGGAGATGGCCCGGGACCAGATCCGCGAGGGCGCGCACATGCTCGACCTGTGCGTGGACTATGTCGGCCGCGACGGAGTGGCCGACATGGAGGAGCTGGCGGGGCGCTTCGCGACCGCGTCGACCCTGCCGGTCGTGCTGGACTCCACCGAGGTCGAGGTGGTCCAGGCCGGGCTGGAGAAGCTCGGCGGCCGCGCGGTGATCAACTCGGTGAACTACGAGGACGGCGACGGCCCCGACTCCCGCTTCGCGCGGGTCACGGCGCTGGCGAGGGAGCACGGCGCCGCGCTGATCGCGCTGACCATCGACGAGGAGGGCCAGGCCCGCACCGCCGAGAAGAAGGTCGAGATCGCCGAGCGGCTCATCGACGACCTCACCGGGAACTGGGGCATCCACGAGTCGGACATCCTCGTCGACTGCCTGACCTTCACCATCTGCACCGGCCAGGAGGAGTCCCGCAAGGATGGCATCGCCACCATCGAGGGCATCCGGGAGCTGAAGAGGCGGCACCCGGACGTGCAGACCACGCTCGGCCTGTCCAACATCTCCTTCGGCCTCAACCCGGCCGCCCGCATCCTGCTGAACTCGGTGTTCCTGGACGAGTGTGTCAAGGCGGGTCTGGACTCGGCGATCGTGCACGCCTCGAAGATCCTGCCGATCGCCCGGTTCGACGAGGAGCAGGTCACCACCGCGCTCGACCTGATCTACGACCGCCGTCGTGAGGGCTACGACCCGCTGCAGAAGCTCATGGCGCTGTTCGAGGGCGCCACCGCCAAGTCCCTCAAGGCGTCCAAGGCCGAGGAGCTGGCGGCGCTGCCGCTTGACGAGCGGCTCAAGCGGCGCATCATCGACGGCGAGCGCAACGGCCTGGAGGCGGACCTGGACGAGGCCCTCCAGGAGCGTCCCGCGCTGGAGATCGTGAACGAGACCCTGCTGGACGGCATGAAGGTGGTCGGTGAGCTGTTCGGCTCCGGCCAGATGCAGCTGCCGTTCGTGCTGCAGTCCGCCGAGGTCATGAAGACCGCGGTGGCGCACCTGGAACCGCACATGGAGAAGACGGACGACGACGGCAAGGGCACCATCGTGCTGGCCACGGTCCGCGGTGACGTCCACGACATCGGCAAGAACCTCGTCGACATCATCCTGTCCAACAACGGCTACAACGTCGTCAACCTCGGCATCAAGCAGCCGGTCTCCGCGATCCTGGAGGCGGCCGACGAGCACAAGGCCGACGTCATCGGCATGTCCGGGCTCCTGGTCAAGTCCACGGTGATCATGAAGGAGAACCTGGAGGAGCTCAACCAGCGCAAGCTGGCCGCCGACTACCCCGTCATCCTCGGCGGCGCCGCCCTCACCCGCGCCTACGTCGAACAGGACCTCCACGAGATCTACGACGGCGAGGTCCGCTACGCCCGCGACGCCTTCGAGGGCCTGCGCCTCATGGACGCCCTGATCGGCATCAAGCGCGGCGTGCCCGGCGCCAAACTGCCCGATCTCAAGCAGCGCAGGGTGCGGGCAGCCACCGTGACCTTGGAAGAGCGCCCGGAACGAGGGCCCGCGCGCTCCGATGTCGCCACCGACAACCCGGTGCCCGAGCCGCCCTTCCGCGGCACGCGCGTCGTCAAGGGCATCCAACTCAGGGACTATGCCGGCTGGCTGGACGAAACCGCACTCTTCCGGGGTCAGTGGGGTCTGACCAAGGAACTGGTCGAGACGGAGGGCCGGCCGCGACTGCGCGGGCTGCTGGAACGGCTCCAGACGGAGAACCTGCTGGAAGCGGCCGTCGTCTACGGCTACTTCCCCTGCGTCTCGAAGAACGACGACCTGATCGTCCTCGACGAGGCGGGCAACGAGCGCACCAGGTTCACGTTCCCACGCCAGCTGCGCGGCCGACACCTGTGCCTGGCCGACTTCTTCCGCCCGGAGGAGTCCGGCGAGAGGGACGTCGTCGGCTTCCAGGTCGTCACCGTCGGCTCCCGCATCGGTGAGGAGACCGCGAAGCTCTTCGCCGCAGACGCCTACCGCGACTACCTCGAACTGCACGGCCTGTCCGTACAGCTCGCCGAGGCCCTCGCCGAGTACTGGCACGCCCGCGTGCGCGTTGAACTGGGCATCGAGCAGAACGACCCGGAGTCGCTCAGCGGCATGTTTCGCACCGAGTACCAAGGCTGCCGCTACTCGCTCGGCTACCCGGCCTGTCCGGACCTGGAGGACCGCGCCAAGATCGCCGACCTGCTCCAGCCGGAGCGCATCGGTGTCCAGCTCTCCGAGGAGTTCCAGCTCCACCCCGAGCAGTCGACGGACGCCATCGTCACGCACCACCCCGAGGCCGGCTACTTCAACGCGGGAGGGCGGGCATGACAACCTTCTCGTTCGAGTTCTTCCCCCCGAAGACCGAGCTGGGCGAGCGGGTGCTCTGGGAGGCGATCCGCCGGGTGGAGCCGCTGCGCCCCGACTTCGTCTCCGTCACGTACGGAGCTGGTGGTTCATCCCGGGACCGCACCGTCGCCGTCACCCGGCGCATCGCGGCGGAGACCACCCTCAGACCGGTCGCCCACCTGACCGCCGTCGGCCACTCGGTCGCCGAACTGCGCCACATCATCGGTCAGTACGCGGACGCCGGCATCCGTGACGTGCTGGCACTGCGCGGGGACCCGCCCGGCGATCCGGGCGGCCTGTGGACCGCTCATCCCGAGGGATTCACGCATGCCCGCGAGCTGGTGGAGCTGATCCGCTCGCTGGGGGACTTCACCATCGGTGTGGCGGCCTTTCCGGAGCGGCACCCGCGCTCGTCCGACTGGGAGTCCGACATCCGGCACTTCATAGACAAGTGCAGGGCAGGCGCCGACTACGCCATCACCCAGATGTTCTTTCACGTGGAGGACTATCTGCGGCTGCGCGACCGCGTCACGGCCGCGGGGTGCGGCATCCCGATCATCCCGGAGATCATGCCCGCAACGGACGCCCGCCAGATACACCGCTTCGCCCAACTCTCCGGTGCCGCCTTCCCCGAGGACCTGGCGCATCGCCTGGAACAGGCACGTGGCAATCCCACCGCCGGACACCGCATCGGTGTCGACCACGCCACCGCCATGGCCGAGCGGCTGCTCGCGGAGGGAGCCCCGGGGCTGCACTACATCACGCTCAACCGGTCCACCGCCGCACTCGACATCCATCGCAACCTTCAGACGTCAAGGAGCCTCAGTGTCCGCTGACATCACGGACTTCAAGGTCGCCGATCTCTCGCTCGCCGCGTTCGGCCGCAAGGAGATCACCCTCGCCGAGCACGAGATGCCGGGCCTGATGGCCATCCGCAGGGAGTACGCCGCCGCCCAGCCGCTCGCCGGCGCCCGCATCACCGGGTCCCTGCACATGACCGTGCAGACCGCCGTGCTCATCGAGACCCTGGTCGCCCTCGGCGCCGAGGTCCGCTGGGTCTCCTGCAACATCTACTCCACCCAGGACCACGCGGCCGCCGCCGTCGCCGCCGCGGGCATACCGGTCTTCGCCTGGAAGGGCGAGACCCTGGAGGAATACTGGTGGTGCACCGAGCAGGCCCTGACCTGGCCCGGGGCCGACGGCCCCAACATGATCCTGGACGACGGTGGTGACGCCACCCTCCTCGTCCACAAGGGCGTCGAGTACCGCAAGACGGGCGAGCTCCCGGCCGCCGACAACGAGGAACTCGCCGTGCTACGGGCCCTGCTGGAGCGCAGCCCTCTCGACTGGACCTCGATGGCGTCCGAGATCCGCGGCGTGACCGAGGAGACCACGACCGGCGTCCACCGCCTGTACGAGATGCACCGCGACGGCACCCTGCTGTTCCCGGCC